>JANLYD010000336.1:0-6378 GCA_031365465.1 Hyphomicrobiaceae bacterium | reverse complement strand
GACCAGTGCGGCGGCATAGATGCCTCCAGTCCAGGCGACGCGACGCGCACGATCGACATTGCCCGCGCCAATCGCCATGCCGACCATCGACACGCACGTAACGCCGACGCCGAACGCCACGGGAATCAGCAGGAATTCCAGCCGCGCTCCGATACCGAAGCCGGCCAGCGTCTCGGTCCCGTAGCTCGACACGAGCTTCGTGAGAATCAACGCGGTCAGGATCGATTGCACCGGCGAGATGCACGCCAACGCACCGACCCGGAGGATGTCGCTGAAATAATCCCAACGCAGTCTGGCATTCGAAAAGCGCAACGGCACGCGGGCTCGATTCGAGTTCAGATACCACAGCAGGAACAGCGCGCAGCCGCTATAGGCGATCGCTTGCCCGGCCGCGATGCCGGCCATGCCGAGCTTCGGCAGCGCCACTCCGCCGACGCCCCATCCAAAGCCGAGTGCGCCCGCGAGAACGACCTGAGTGGCGGATGTCGTCATCATCGCGACTGAGGGCACCTGCATGTTGCCGCCGGCACGGACGACTGCCGCCAGCATGTTGGTGAGCCAGATGCCGGTTGCGCCCAGAAACACGATATTGGAGTAGGCCAGCGCCTGCGTGAGCGCGGTGTCACGACCGCCGAGCAACCGATAAATAGGTTCGCCGCATAGCAGCATCGTGATCGTGAAGACGACGCCGAAGGCACAGCCGATGACGAGCGCATGGAATGCCAGGGCGGATGCCCGTCGTTCGTCGCCGGCTCCAAGCGCGCGGCTGATCGCGGATGAGACGCCGCCGCCCATGGCGCCACCAGACATCATCTGCTGCAACATCACCAACGGAAACACCAGGGTGAGGCCCGCCAGCGGCGGCGTCCCGAGGCTGCCGACATAGGCGGTCTCGGCGATCGTGACCAAAGCCATGGCCAGCATTGCCAGCATATTCGGCAGGCTCAGGCGCACCAGCGTCGGCAGGATCGGCGCCGTCAGCATGACATCTGCCGGCTTCGCCGTATCGGGCAGTCGCCCCGTGGGTTGCGACGCGTTGACGTTCGTCGACATAGGCAATCCGTTGATTTGAGTTGAAGTGCTGCGCGCTTGGACACCAGAATTTGCCGTCGCGTATGTCATACGCGGCGTCCTCCAAGTACGACGTGGGACATCGCAAAGAGTGATCAGTCGTCCAACCGCTTTCTTGTGGCTCGCAGGATGGCGTCGGACAGCTCGGGATCATTGACGGCTCTCGCGAGCACGACCGCGCCGACAAGAGACGCAACGGTTGCAAGCGCCTGCTCATCACGCTGACGCGGCTTCAGCCCAGCATCGATCCGGCCGGTCAGCTGCTTGAGCATGCCCCGCAACCCGGCCGTGAATGTCTCTCTCACGCCAGCACTCTGACGCGGCATCTCGCAAGCCAGCGCGGCGAGCGGACAACCTTGGCCCAGCTGATCCCGGTGCTCGGGCGCAAGGTAGCCAGTCACGTACTGGTCGAGGGTGGCGGCACTAGCAGCTGCCTTGCCGCTGGCGATAAGCGCGTATCCCAATGCTTCCTCGACAAGCCGCTCCTTGGAGCCGAACTGGCTGTAGAGGCTGCCATGGGTCATCCCGGCGGCTTCAGTCAGCGCGTCCACACCCGCCCCTGATATGCCGCGCTCGCGAATGAGGCGCGCCGCGGCCTTGAGAATCCGTTCGCGGTTCTCGGCTGCCTTTTCCTTGGTGACACGCATGTCGCAGATCCCGATTCAGATTGGCTCTTGACTTCTATAGTTGCGATCGTCACTTATGTCAAACATTACGACCACCATCAAAAACGGCAACGGCTGCACGGACCGCTCACGACTTTCGAGAAAGGAGAAAAGCCATGGCCACCATGCCGTCAGTCATTATCGCCGGCGCCTCCACCGGAATCAGAGCCTCTTATGCCGAGCGGTTCCAGCGCTGCGGCCACCACATCATGCTTGTCGCCTCTGACGAGGTGACACGCATGTCGCAGATCCCGATCCAAAATGGCACTTGACTTTTAAAATGGCGACCGTCATTTATGTCAAACATGACGATCGCCACTAATAAATAATGTGTTTGTGCGGCGACGACTCGCCGCCTGAAGACACATTCCCAGAGAGAGAGCAATACTATGGCTGAAGAAAATCCCGCAGTCCTTATCACTGGAGCTTCGACAGGAATCGGGGCGGTTTATGCAGATCGTTTCGCCCGCCGCGGACATGATCTCGTGCTGGTCGCTCGCGACAAGGCGCGACTGGAGACTCTTGCCGCCCGGCTTCGCAACGAGACGGGTATGGCTGTCGACATCGTGCAGGCCGATCTCACCAATCCGGGTGAGCTTGCGGTGGTGGAAACACGGTTGCGTGACGACCGCCGCATTGGTGTCCTCGTCAACAATGCCGGGGCGGCCCTGGGCGGAGCCTTCGTCGAGCAAACGGCCGACGATATCGGACGTCTTGTCACTCTGAACGCGACCGCGGTCGTTCTCCTCGCCAGGGCCGTGGCACCGCGGTTTGTCGAGGCAGGAAAGGGCGCGATCGTCAATATTTCGTCGGTGGTCGGACTTGCGCCGGAGTTCAGCATGTCGGTGTATGGCGCGACCAAGGCTTTCGTGACGTTTCTGTCCCAGGGACTCAGCCTCGAGCTCGGCCCCAAGGGCGTCTACGTCCAGGCGGTGCTTCCTGCGGCGACGCGCACTGAGATTTGGGAGCGTGCCAGCATCGACATCAACACGCTTCCTGCGGTGATGGAGATAGACGAACTGGTGGATGCGGCACTCGTCGGCTTCGACCGGCGCGAACTCATCACGATACCCCCGCTGCCCGATGCCGGACAATGGGATGCCTTCAACGCGGCGCGACAAGCAATGATCCCTGGATTCGCGCAGATCCGTGCCGCGGCGCGTTACCAGAAGGCCGGGTAACAGCAACGCCCTCCTGCTGGTGTTCCTCTATGTCAATCATCGCGATCGTCATCAATAAATCGAACAACGGCACGTCGACGACCAACCGCTTGAGCGCACGCTCCCTGGAGACGCACATGACCAAGACCAACGGAAAAATCGCGATTGTAACTGGCGCTTCGTCCGGCGGCGGCGAGGTCACTGCTGATGATCGCATCATTCACAACCATAGCGTCACTTGGAAGAACGTGCCGACGCGCACGATTGACGTCGCCGGGGTGCCCTTCGCATATCGGGAACTCGGCCCCAAATCTGGCGTCCCGGTCATCTACCTGCACCACTTGATGGCAGTGCTCGACGATTGGGACCCACGCGTTATCGACGGCATCGCCGCGCATCGTCATGTGATCACGTTCGACAACCGCGGGGTCGGCGCGTCGGGAGGGTTGGCGCCGCACACGATCGAGGAGATGGGACGTGACGCCATCGCCTTCATTCATGCGATGGGACTGAAGAAGGTCGACCTTCTCGGGTTCTCGTTGGGCGGCGGTGTTGCGCAAATGGTTGCCTTGCAGGCCCCCGACCTCGTCCGTCGGATGATCCTCGCAGGAACCGGACCCAGGGGCGCAGCAGGTGTCGACAAGATCACCAAAATCGCTGTGCTCGCATACATCAAGTCGGCGCTCACTCTGAGCGATGCGAGGAATTTTCTGTTCTTCCCACGCACCCTGGAAGGCAAGCGTGCCGCGAAAAATTATTTCGCAAGGCTAAAAGAACGGACCGATGACCGTGACAAACCCATCGCGCTGCAGGCTCGGCGTGCCCAGTTGAAGGCCATTCGCGCCGCGGGGCTGAGCGCACCCGACAACCTCTCGGGGATCACTCAGCCCGTCCTCGTGGCGAACGGTGACCGTGACCTGATGGTTCATAGCAGCCATTCGGCCGATATGGCTCGCCGTCTGCCGAACAGTGAACTCGTCATCTACCCGGATTCCGGACACGGGGCGGTCTTCCAATTCCACGCCGACTTCGTGCCGAAGGTGGTGGAATTCCTCGCACGTCCACCCAAGTGACCCACTGCGCCTTATCCACTCACCAGGAGAATCGATATGCTTTTCGACAAACTGACCACTGACACTCTCTCGCTCGCAAATCGCACGGTGATGTCACCATTGACCCGCAGCCGCGCCGTGGAGAGCAACACACCGAATGCCCTGATGGCCGAATACTACAGCCAGCGAGCGACCGCCGGCTTGATCATCACGGAAGGCACGTCGCCGTCTCCGAACGGACTGGGCTATGCGCGAATTCCTGGCCTGTTCAATGACGCCCAGGTGCGCGGTTGGAAACTCGTCACCGACGCTGTCCATTCGAAAGGCGGCAAGATCTTCGTGCAGCTGATGCACACCGGACGGGTTGCCCATATCGCAAACCTTCCCGCGGGAGCCGAGGTGGTGGGGCCGTCTGCGGACATCTGCCCAGGCGAGATGTTTACGGACGCGCAGGGGCTGCAGCCACACAGTATGCCACGGCCGATGACGGACGTTGATATCGCGGCAACCGTTGGCGAATACGCGAAGGCCGCGACATTGGCGATCGAAGCAGGCTTCGACGGCGTCGAGCTGCATGCGGCGAACGGCTATTTGATCGAGCAGTTCCTGAACCCGACCGTCAACAAGCGGACCGACGGCTATGGCGGCAGTATCGACGGCCGCAATCGCTTTGCGCTTGAGGTTGCCCGGGCCACGGTCGCGGCGATTGGCGCGAAGAAGGTTGGCATTCGTCTCTCGCCCTACGGCGTTTTCAATGGCATGGGCGCATTCCCGGATGTCGGAGCGCAGTACGCTGCATTGACTGCTGCGCTTTCAGGGCTCGGACTGGTTTACGTCCATGTGCTCGATCACTCCGCAATGGGTGCGCCGCCGGTTCCAGCCGAACTGAAAGCGACAATGCGCGGTGCATTCAAGGGGCTGCTTATTCTGGCTGGCGGCTTCGATCAATCACGTGCGGAAAGCGCACTTATTGAAGGCCGTGCCGACCTGGTCGCGTTTGGCCGACCGTTTCTGTCGAACCCGGATCTTGTCGCCCGTATGCAAAAGAATGCGGCGCTCAATCGGCCGGACATGTCGACGTTCTACACGCCTGGCCCGAAAGGCTACACCGACTATCCGGTTCTGACATCGTGATGACGGCAAAAATTTAACAGCATCAACGTGCTTCACCACGGGATCTCGCCATGACCGCATCGCAGAACTTGAACATTAATTGGAAGAGCGTTCCGACCAAGTTGATCAAGGGCGGCGACGTGACGTTCGCGTATCGGGAACTCGGGACACACAATGCAGGCGTGCCGCTGGTGTGTCTCATCCATTTGGCTGCCGTCCTGGACAATTGGGACCCGCGGGTCATCGATGGTCTCGCCGCAAACCATCATGTTGTCGCATTCGACAATCGAGGCATCGGTGCGTCCAGCGGATCACCCGCAAATTCAATGGAGCAAATGGCCAAGGACGCAATCACGTTCATCAAGGCGATGGGCTTCAAGCAGGTCGACCTGTTTGGGTTCTCCATGGGCGGAATGATCGCTCAGGAAATCGTGCTGATGGAGCCGCAGCTCATCCGCAAGATGATCATCACCGGAACGGGGCCAGCTGGCGGTGAAGGCATCAGTAGAGTGGGCCGTATCACTTACTACGACATGCTCCGAGGTTTTCTGACATTCCAAGACCCGAAGCAGTTTCTGTTCTTTACCCGAACGCAAAGCGGTATCCGAGCCGGCAAAGAGTTTCTCTCGCGTTTGCAGGAGCGTACCGAGAACCGCGACAAGGAAATCTCAGTCACTGCACTGTTGGCGCAGCTGAAAGCCCTCAGACGCTGGGGGGCGAAGAAGCCCGCCGATCTTTCAATTATTCGCCATCCGGTTCTCGTCGCAAACGGCGACAACGATCGCATGGTTCCCACCAAGAATTCGCACGAACTGGCTCGGCGGCTTCCGAACAGCGAACTCGTCATTTATCCCGACGCCGGCCATGGCGGCGTGTTCCAGTTCCATGCTGATTTCGTGCCGAAAGCACTGGCGTTCCTTGCTCGCCCCCTTGGGTGAGGCATCAGCCAAACGGGCGGACACCACACTTCAGCAAGGATCGAGAAGCATGCGAGCGCTCACCTTCAACCGCTATGCCAAGCATGGCAATATTGCGTTCACTGATATGGCGCGGCCGACACCCCAACCGGATGAGATCCTCGTTAAAGTCCATGCGGTTGGATTGAACCCGGTCGATCTCATGATCCCGAAGGGCGCGTTCAAGCCGTTCTTGAAATTCAACTTGCCCGCCACGCTAGGCAGCGATTTGGCGGGAGTCGTGGTCGAAGTCGGCAATCGAGTGACACACTTCAAGCCAGGCGATGCCGTCTTCGCGAGCACCTTCGATTCCGGGGTCGGCTCACTCGCCGAATTTGCTGTGGTCGCGGAGAGTGCGGCA
>JANLYD010000308.1:0-1581 GCA_031365465.1 Hyphomicrobiaceae bacterium | reverse complement strand
CACGACCACCACGGGCGGGGCCGCGCGCGTGCTGCACATGATGGAAGACTATCTCCAAACCGAGTTCCCCGATCTCAAGGTCTGGCTCACGTCCACGACGGAGCAGTGGGCCGTCATCGCCGTGCAAGGGCCGCGCGCAAGTGAAATTCTCAAACCGCTTGTGACCGGCATCGATCTCGATACGCAGGCGTTCCCGCACATGGCCGTGCGTGAAGGGCAGATCTGCGGCGTCGATACCCGCCTGTTCCGCGTTAGCTTCACCGGCGAGCTCGGCTTCGAAGTCAACGTGCCGTCAGACTATGGCCGCGCCGTGTGGGAGGCGATCTGGGCACAAGCACAAATGGTCAACGCGTGCGCCTATGGCACCGAGGCGATGCACGTGCTGCGCGCCGAGAAGGGCTTCATCATTGTCGGCCAGGAGACCGACGGCACCGTCACGCCGGACGACGTGGGCCTCACCTGGGCGATAGGCAAGAAGAAGCGCGATTTCGTTGGCAAGCGCTCGCTCTTGCGCCCGGACATCGTCAAGGCAGGGCGCAAGCAGTTGGTTGGTTTGCTGACGCGCGATCCGAAGACTGTGCTGGACGACGGCGCACAGATCACTCCGCATGCACTGGCCGCGGTTGCTACGCAGGCGCTCGGCCATGTCACGTCGGCGTATTGGAGTGAAACGCTGGGCCGCTCGATCGCGTTGGCGATGGTGGCCGGCGGCCGCTCGCGTCTCGGCGAAATCCTGTACGTGCCGTTGCCCACGGGCGACGTCGCCGTCGAGGTCGTCTCGCCTGTGGTCGTCGATCCGAAGGGAGAGCGGTTGAATGGCTGATGTGGCACTACAGCGGCGTTCCGCACTCGATGGACTTTCGCTGCAATCGATCCGTGGTGTTGTGTCTGTGGGCGAGGCGCGGGCCTGCCGCCGGTACTCGCTACGCGGCGATCCGGTTGCGTTGGGTTCGACCCTCAGCATCGCGATGCCAACGAAACCACTCACCGCCTCCATCGACACGGATCGCGTCGTATTGTGGCTCGGGCCGGACGAGTGGATGCTGCTGGAGAGCGCACCCAGCGTGCAACCCATTCGGGCCAACGCCGCCTATGCTGCCGTCGATATCACACATCGAAACACGGGGCTTGTGATCACGGGCCCTCGCGCGGCCGATCTGCTCAACGCCGGTTGTCCGTTGGATTTGGACTTGTCTACGTTCCCGATTGGCATGTGCGCACGCACGCTGTTCGCCAAAACCGAGATCGTATTGTGGCGTGTCTCGGCTGAAACGTTCCACGTCGACGTTTGGCGGACGTTCGCGCCGTACGTCGTCGGCCATTTGAATGAAGCGATCCGCGATCTCGATTGATCAGGCCTTGACGGGACGCAACGCACCGGTCGCCTTGAGGAAGATCGAGTACAGCGACGTTTGCCCGGTGATGAACAGGCGGTTGCGTTTGAGGCCGCCAAAGCAGACGTTCGACACGATCTCAGGAACTTTGACGGTGCCGAGATGCGTGCCGTCCGGCGCGTAGCAACGCACGCCCTCGGCGGTGGAGGTCCAGACGTTGCCGTCCCCGTCGCAGCGGAAGCCGTCG
>JANLYD010000295.1:0-26953 GCA_031365465.1 Hyphomicrobiaceae bacterium | reverse complement strand
GGCCGGCATCACCATGAAGAACACCATGATGAGGCCGTGGCCGGTCACGAACACATTGTAGATGCCGGGGTTGGAGAAATATTGAAGGCCCGGCTCCTGCAACTCGAGGCGCATCATCACCGACAGCGCGCCGCCGACGAGACCGGCCATGATCGCGAACAACAGGTACATCGTGCCGATGTCCTTGTGGTTCGTCGACAGGAACCAGCGCGTGAAGAACTGTGGTGTGTGGTCGTGCGCGTGATCGTCGCCGTGCGCTGCACCGTAAGAACTGTTGCCCATCGGGCTCCCCTTGGTCTCGTGTCTCGTGGTCGACGCCGCCGGGGCGCTGAACCTGATTTCGATCATAGGCTCGGCTGATAGCCAACTGGCTACCGGGTGCCGATCAACGTGTCGATTGGACGGATGACGCGCCGCCAGTCAGACCGTCTGCTTGGAACGTACCGGGTAGTTCGGCGAACGAACGGGCTTCCGTGCCTTCTGTCGCCGCCAGCAGAATTCCGCGCGCCTTTCTCATATCACGCGCTTTGACGGCGGCGGTCCAGTTGGCAAACGCTTGATCGCTGACGACGCGCACGGCGATCGGCATCGCCGAATGATTGCGGCCGCACAACACGGAGCACTGCCCGTAATAGACGCCTTCCTTGGTCGCCTGAAACCATGTTGCGGTCACGCGACCGGGGACGGCCTGCATCTTCGATCCAAACGACGGCACGGTCCAGGAATGGATCACGTCGTTGGAGGTGATGAGAACGTGGACGACCTTGTTGACCGGGACGGCAATTTCGTTGTCGACCGACAGTTGGCGAACCAGTCGCCCGCCGGCGAACTTTTCAGGCGGGGCGAGCCAGAGCGGCTTTGCCTCTTGATAGATGGCCTTGGTCAGCGCGGTGCCCGACAAGGCACCAAACTGCTTGGAGAATCCATCGCGTCCGAGCTTGGCTTCGAGCAGATCCTCGTCCGAGATCATGTTCGAGGTGATCTTGATCTTGTCGTTGTCGGGATATTCGTAATCCCAGAACCAGGCATTGCCCGTGGCTTTGATCGTCAGGTCGGGCTTTGGAAATTCATACTCTTTGAACAGCAACTTGAACGACGGGATCGCGATCATGACCAGGATCAAGATCGGCATCACGGTCCACGCGACTTCGAGGCCGGTGTGGTGGGTCAATCGCGACGGCGCGGGATTGTTCTTTTCGCTGAAGCGCCAGATGACGTAGGCCAGCAACGCCATGACGAACAGCGTGATGACCACGATAATCGGGTTCACCAACACGTTGTGAAACCAGCGGATATCGTCCATCACGGGCGTCACGGAATCCTGAAACCCGATTTGGCCGCTAACCGGCTGTCCGGCCGCCGCGTGCGCCATAACAGTCGTCGCCGCCAGTGCTGCGAACGCGGCCCCGCACGTCGACGCGGCACGCAGGTGCGCTGCCAGGCGTTGTCGCGTAGTGGCTCCCGAAATCCCCGTCGTCGTCATGCGTGTCTCCACCTGTCCGCGCCATCGGCGGAACTATGCCGGCATTGTTTTCTGCCCAGCCGCCAAGCCTGGCTTTTTGGCCGGTTTGTCATCGTCAGTTCAGGCCGTGCAGACGGTGCCGACAGCAACGACGACACCATGCTCCGACACGGCAACACGACCACCCCATCGCGCACCATAAACATCTCGCACACTCCTACAAGCTGCACCGGTTCGGCCCAATGGGTCAGATGTGACCGTTGCTGCGGCAAAACTACGCGTCGGCGGGGCCTGTGATCGTGGCGGCGCCGCTGAATTGCAAGATGAGCAACGGCAGGCCGCCAAATAAAGTGTGGGGAGTTCTCGCGGGTCATGAAATGGGCGCAAAGGACCGGGCAAGGAAGTGCGCTCGGGGGAATGATGATCGGGAAAGATTCGCTCATGACGACGCGTCAAACGCGGTTGGGGATTGCCGGGCGTACGTGCGGAGCGATGTTGATTGTGGCCTTGGCTCTCTGTTCGGGTCTGGGGGGGGCTGCGGAAGCGCAGACGACGAAGTCGCCGATCGGGCAACCGCCTGCTGCGGCGGCAGGCGCGCCGAACAATCCTGAAGGCGGGGTCGTGCGGTCGCAGCACGGGGACTGGCAGTTGGTGTGCAAACCGCCGCCGCCGGGCGCCAAAGGTGAAGTCTGCGCGCTGGTGCAAAGCGTCACTGCCGAAGACCGCAGCAACGTCGGGTTGACGGTCTACGTGCAGAAATTTTCCAACGGTAGCCGCGTCTTGCGGGTGTTCGCCCCGGTGGGGGTGTTGCTGCCGCCAGGGCTGGGATTGCGGATCGACAACCAAGACGTCGGCAACGCGCCGTTTCTGCGCTGCCTGCAGTTTGCATGCTATGCACAAGTGGTGATGGACGAAGCGCTGATCGGCAAGCTGAAGGCGGGAAAGCAGGCCGTGTTCAGTATCTTCCAGACGGAAGAGGCGGGTATCGGCATTCCCATTTCGTTGGCGGGCTTCGACAAGGCCGTCGCAGTGCTGAACTGAGGTCCAGGCTACCCTGCGCTGGCCAGGGCGTGCCTACCGGCCACAGTGTGGCGCGACGGCACAGAAAGCGGCGCAACCCTGGCACGTTTAGGGGCTTGGTAACTTTGAAGTCCTAGATTGGGCATTCACCCACTCAGAGCTTCAGAGGTGCCATGAGCCTGCTCCACGCTATTTCCGTGAGCGACATCCGCGCGCGCGGCACCATCTGCGAAGCTGACGTGCTCGCTCTGCGGCGGGCTTTCAACGAAGACGGCGTCATCGACAGTACGGAAGCTGAGGCGTTGTTTGGGCTGCACCGTGCCTGCAGCCAGCAAGATGCGACCTGGGCGGACTGCTTCGTCGAGATGCTCACCGAGCACGTTGTCAATCAGGCCAAGCCGGAAGGGTATGTCACGGCCGAAAAGGCCGACTGGCTGCTCGCCAATATTTCGGTGGACGGTATCATCGGCAGCCGCACCGAGTTCGAGTTGCTCGTCACCATCCTCGACAAGGCGCGTTGGTCGCCGCAGGGCTTGGTGGCTTTCGCCCTCGACCAGATCAAGCGGGCTGTCATCGACGGTGCCGGCCCACTACGCGCGGGTAAAGGGCTCGAGGCCGGTGTCATCGACGAGGCCGAAGTCGAATTGCTCAAACGCATTCTCTATGCGTTCGGCGGTGACGGCAACATTGCGATCACGCGGCCGGAAGCGGAGGCGCTGTTCGCCATCGATGCTGCGACCATCGGCAAAATCAACGCTGAAAGCTGGCCCGACCTGTTCGTCAAGGCGATTGCAAACTGCGTGATGGCGGCATCGGGCTATGCAACGCCGAGCCGGGAACAGGCGCTGGCACGGGAAACTTGGCTCGAGCGGCGGGGCGACCTCAGCCTTGGTGCGGTGATCAACGGCATGGCCAATGGTATATTGGGCGGATTGCTTTCTGCCTATCGTCAGCAGAGCGGCATCGAGCGCGCGATTGCGACTTTGGAACGTCAGAAGGTCGAAATCGTCACCGCGCAAGAGATCGAAGTTGCGGACGCGGCGTGGTTGGCCGAGTGCATCGGCCGAGACGGTTCGATTTCACCGAACGAGTCTGCGCTGGTTGCGTTTCTAGAAGCCAATAATGCTATTATCGCGCCCGAGCTTTCCACGCTGCTCGCACGGTTGAGGCCGGCTGCTTAAGGGTCGGAGCCGTCGGAATTGAAAACGGCCACGCGTTGCAGCGTGACCGTCAAATTGCAATTTCTTCAACTCGGCTGGTGCCAAGTTACTTCTTCATCATCGTTTTACAGGCTGAGTCGAAGGTCGCCTTGGACCAGTTCATGGACTTCATGTAGTCGGCCTTGTAACCGGACTTGCACTGATCCATCGTCGGGGACTTGGCGGCAGGAGTTGTCGCGGTTTGAGCGAAAGCGCTACCCGACATCACGCCGAGAGCGACGCACGAAAGAGATAGGATCTTTTTCATAGTCATAGTCCTTCTGCGGTTGCACTTGCGGATACTACGCGACAGGTGCAATTTGGTTCCGCTTCGGACGATTACGGCACCAACTCATTCCGCCACGGAGAGACCGACGACGTTGTGCTTGGCGATCAATCGAGCCACCAATCCCGCCGTTTTGGCCTCCGTAACGAACTGGCTCAGGTAAGTGGCGCCCGCAGTGTTCGCCCGGGCGGTGCCAATGGCCTGCTGCACGGTCATGAAACGGCCATCCAAGATCTTGCCGCCGGGAATGCGCGCGATATCTGCGAGCAGCTTGGGCTTGAGCCCGGCCAGGGCCTCCAGCCGGTTGGTGATGAACTTGTCGGTGGCGCTGTCGAGCGTGTCGGTGCCGACCAGCGTCGCCTGCTTGATGTTGCGCTCCAGCCAGAGCCCGTAGGCCGCTCGCGCCGTCACGGCGATGCGCACGCCCGGCCGATCGACGTCGGCGATTTGCTGCAAGGGCGAGCCTTCGGGCACGATGTAGGTCGCTTCGATTTCGCAATAGGCCGGGGAAAACGCGATCTTGGTGGCGCGCTGCGGTTCGGCGCCGATCAGGCCGATATCCCAGGTGCCGGTGGCGGCCATGTCGGCCAATTCGCCCGGCGTCGAGTACGTGACGTAATGCACCGGCACGCCTAGCCTGCGAGCGATTTCGGCGCCGATATCAGGGGCGACTCCAACGGGTGCGCCATCGCTGGTTTTGCCCGTGACGAGCAAGAAATTCGACAGGTTGATGCCGACGCGCAGCGTGCCGGTGGGCGCGAGTTGGCTGACGACGTCGGGTGAGGGCAAAGACATGGAACCACGACTGATTTGAGTTGGGAAAACCGGTCCTTGCCCGGTGTAGGTGGCAAAGACCGGTCGTTCGTGCTGCGGGGTGCGGCGTCGTCAGATTATTTCGTGAGCCCTTCCGCCTTCATAGCGGCCTGGACGGCCGGGCGTTCGGCGATGCGAGCGTGATAGGCGGCCAAGTTCTTGAACTGCGAGATGTCCAGATTGGTCGGCTTGGTCCAGTTCATCACAGTGAACAGGTAAGCGTCAGGCACCGTGAAGGTATCGCCGTTCAGATATTTCTGCTTGGCGAAATGCTTGTCCAGCGCTTCGAAGCGCATGATCAGCTTCTCGCGGAACAGCTTTTTGGCTTCTTCCGGCATGGCGGGATTGAACAGGGGCGAGAAGCCTTTGTGCAATTCGGTCGAAACGAAGTTCAGCCAGCCCTGCATCTTTACGCGGTCGAGCGAACCGGCGGGTGGCGCGAGCTTCTTTTCCGGCGCCTTGTCGGCGATGTACTGCACGATGGCGGGGCCTTCGGTCAGGATGGTGCCGTCGTCGAGTTCGAGCGCTGGCACATAGCCGTGTGGGTTCTTTTGCTTGTAATCGCCACCGCCATCGATGGTCTTATCCTTGAGGTTGGTCTTGGCGACGGTATGCTTCAGGCCGCTTTCCTGCAGAATGATGTGGGGCGACAAGGAACAGGCGCCGGGCGCGTAATACAGTTTCATGGGACAACTCCTTCTGGGGGGACTTCCGGCGTATCGATAGGCCCGTTTCCAGCCGTTCGGCAAGGCCCACAGTCGCGCGGCTGGCAGGCGGGACGAGGAGAGCCGCAAGCACCCACGTCCACCGATGACGCGGAAGCGTTGCTGATCCCACTCACGGCGTTTGATAACTCTCCCGGATCACTGGACCGCAACTGGTAAATGTGATGCATTGCGGCAAATTTCGGTCTCCGCCGGGGACGATTTATGCCGAACCGGCATCTCACGCACAGGCATTTCTCCCATGTCCACCGACATCACGCACAGCATCCCCACCGGCACGCTGATGAAGGGCAAGCGCGGGCTGATCATGGGCGTGGCCAACAATCGCTCGATCGCGTGGGGCATCGCGCAGGCGTGCGCGGCACAGGGCGCGGAATTGGCGTTCACCTATCAGGGCGACGCGCTGAAGAAGCGGGTCGAGCCGCTGGCCGCCGAGGTCGGGTCGAAGATCGTCCTGCCGTGCGACGTCACCGACCGTGGGTCCATGGATGCCGTGTTCCAAGAGCTGCAAGCCAAGTGGGGCACACTCGATTTTCTCGTGCATGCCATCGCGTTCGCCGACAAGGGTGATCTGGTTGGCCGCTACGTCGACACGAGCGAAGAGAACTTCTCCAAGTCGCTCTCGATCTCCTGCTACTCGTTCACGGCACTGGCGCAGCGCGCCGAAAAGCTGATGCCGAACGGCGGCTCGCTGCTGACGCTGACCTATTACGGCGCCGAGAAAGTCATGCCGCACTACAACGTGATGGGCGTGGCAAAGGCGGCACTGGAAGCGAGCGTGCGCTATCTCGCGGCCGATCTCGGCAAGCAGAACATCCGCGTCAACGCCATTTCAGCCGGCCCGATCAAGACGTTGGCTGCCTCGGGGGGGATTTCGGATTTCCGCTATATCCTCAAGTGGAACGAATACAACTCGGCGCTGCGGCGCACGGTGACGATCGAGGAAGTCGGTTGTTCGGCGCTGTACCTGCTGTCCGACCTTGGACGGGCGGTGACCGGCGAAGTGCATCACGTCGATGCCGGTTATCATGTGCAGGGTATGAAGAACGTCGATGCGCCCGATATTTCGGTGGCCAAGGGCGAGTGAAAGAGCGGCGGTTCTGTTGACGATTCGCCCCCCCACCCTAGCCCTCCCCCACGAGGGGGAGGGAATCCGTTTTTGGCTTCGGGTGGTGATTGCGGGAGACCGGCACGATGTGACGAACGTGGCGGGGGTTAAGCTGCGTTGGGATAGTTGGGGAGTGGGCCGGTGAGGAACAGTGTCACCCGCAGACCGCCGTGCGAGACTGGGGGGCCGGGCTGAAGGAAGGGTAAGCCCGTTTCGTCCGCCAGTGATTTTTCGATGCCGACGATGCCGACCCGCCAGCCGCCGAAACGGGCGGTCAGGGTCTGCCCGAGCGCGCGGTACAACGGCGGCAGCTTCTTCCTGTCGCCGATGCGGGTCCCGTAGGGCGGATTGACGATGACCAATCCGGGCGGGCCGTTCGGTGGCTGGAGATCGCTGATGGCGTGCTGTTTGAATTCAGTGAGCGCGTCGACGCCGGCGCGAGCGGCGTTCGCTTGGCTCATATCCACCGCACCGCGATCGCGATCGCTGCCGTAGAAGCGCAGGCCTTCCGGTGGAGCGATACGGCGGCTGCCGGCTGCGCGACGCATGTTTTCCCATGCGATGGCATCAAAGTTGGCGAACTGTTCGAACGCGAAATGCCGGCCCCGGCCCGGCAGCAATCCAAGCGCCATCTCGGCCGCCTCGATGACGAACGTGCCTGATCCGCACATCGGATCGACGACGGGCTCGTGGCCGTCGTAGCCACACTGACGCAGGAACAAGGCGGCCATCGTTTCGCGCATCGGCGCTTTGTTGACGGCGGTTTTGTAGCCGCGCTTGTGGAGAAGTTCGCCCGACGTATCGACACTGAGGGTGCACATGTCGTCTTCGATGCGGGCCATGATGGTGATCGCTGCATCAGCCGACACCGGCGCGCCGAGTTCCTCGCGAATGGCGGTCTCGATGCGCTGGGCCGCGGCACCCGAATGATAGATCTTCGACTTGATACAGGTGGCTTCGACCCGAACCGCTACATCCCGGCGCAGCACGGCAGCCCAGTCGAACTTGCGCGCGCGCTTGTCGAGTTGGGCGATGTGCGGCACCCGGAAAGCGCCGAGCCGCGCCAGCACACGGCCGGCACCGCGCAGTTGCAGGTTGGCGCGCCAGACGTCGGGCCAGCCACCGCGCACGATGACGCCGCCCGCTACTGCCGTGGCAGGCGCGAACCCAAGTTCCAGCGCCTCCGCGCGGAGCAGCGTTTCAAGGCCCGGCGCAGTCGCCAGGAAAATTTCAAAGTCGGTGTCGGTGGTCATCCGCGCTGAATAGCTGAACGTCGAAAGGGGGGCGAGGCTTTTCCGAGGGGTTGTGTGCGGAGTGCGCGCGCCGGCGAAAAGATGCGGCAACGATACCGGCATCGAGCGCGTTGAGCAGCCCTACGCATCACGGAGAATATGACGATGGGACAGACGCTGGCAGCTGCCTTCAAAACCCGCCGGGACGCCGAGATGGCGGTCGAACGGCTCGTGCAGGAATTTGGAGTCGAGCGCACGGATATTTTCATCGCGGCGGCTGGTCGAAGCAACACGGCGGGCACAGCTCCTGCCGGCGCGGACAACGCAGGCGCAGAGGTTGCGAGCGAGACACGTGGGGACGCGCCACTGCACGGAAGCATCGAAGTTTCGGTCGATCTGGCTGATGACGACAAGGCAGGTCAGGTGCGCGCGGCATTCGCCGAGTTCAACGCGTCCCAGCCGCCGGCCGGTTAGGTCATCTCGGCGAAGACGCTTTCGGCTTCCTTGATCGCGTGATTGGCTTTGGGCACACCGCAATAGATGGCGGCCTGGAGGATCACTTCCTTGATGTCGTCGCGGGTCAGTCCGTTGTTGAATGCCGCGCGGACGTGCAGCCTGAACTCGTCCCAGGCGCCGATGGCGATCATGGTGGACAGCACCATGCAGGAGCGCGTTTTGCGGTCGAGACCGGGGCGCGTCCACACCTCGCCCCATGCGGCCCGGGTGATAAAATCCTGAAATTCGCCGTTGAAGTCGTTCAGCTTGGCTTGCGCCTTGTCGACGTGGGTCGAGCCGAGCACCTCCCGCCGCACCTTCATGCCAGCGGCATAGCGATCTCGTTCATCCATGCTGCAGCCTTTCGTCATTGGGCGTCTGTGCGTTGCGACGGTCTCATCCCGGCGGTCAAAAATTCTGACTGATACTCCCACAATCGTCATGGCCGCGGAGGCGGCCATCCACGACAGGTTTCAGAAAACGCAGTCTCAAAAATATAAACCGGTGCTTACAAAGTGCTATTGATGCGGTCTCGGAGCAAATTGAGAGTTGTCGTGGATGGCCGCCTACGCGGCCATGACGAGGGTTCAGGTACATTTGGCAGTCAATAATCTTGGCCGCCGATCTCAGAGGTCGAAAAACACCGTTTCGTTGCCGCCCTGCACGCGAATGTCGAACGTGTACGTGCCATCGCCGCCGCGTGAGGCGATCAGCGTCGGCCGCCGGTTCGCCGGCACCATGGCCAGCACGGGGTCTGCGGCGTGCGCCTTGGCATCTTCGGGAAAGTAAATCCGCGTGTAGAGATGCCGTGTCATGCCGCGAGCGAACACGGCAACCACGATGTGGGGCGCTTGCGGTTTGCCACCTGGACCGGCGACAGGCCCCGGCTTGATCGTGTCAAACTGGAAGCGTCCGCCGGAAGTCGTATCGCTGCGGCCGAAGCCTTTAAAGGAGGCATTCGGGATGGCGTTTCCGTCGCGTGGGTGTGCGAAGCGGCCGGCGCTGTCGGCCTGCCAGATTTCGATCATCGCGTCGTTGATCGCCGCGCCGTCACCGTCGAACACCTGACCGCTGATGCGGATGCGCTCGCCTTGCGCATCGGGTGTCGTGACATCGGCCGAGAACGCATCCCGCACGGGATAGGCACCGTTCGGCGTCAGGCCGTATTTGAAATAGGGACCGACGGTCGCGGACGGGGTAATTCCCGTTGGCTTGGTGGTGGCGTCACTCATCGTGCGGCTCCTCGGTCGGCGTCGCGTTGCGGCCGCGCAAGACAATGTCGAACTGATAGCCGAGCGCCCAATCAGGCTGGGTCACGTCGAGATCGAAGCGCGCGATCATACGGTCGCGGTCGCGTGCGTCGGTGACGGAATTAAAGATGGGATCGTAGGGGAACAGGGGGTCGCCCGGAAAATACATCTGGGTGACGATGCGCGACAGAAAGCTCGATCCGAACAGTGAGAAATGAATGTGGTTGGGACGCCAGGCGTTGGGGTGATTGCCCCACGGATAGGCACCGGGCTTGATCGTCACGAAGCGATAGCGGCCATCGGCGTCGGTCACTGCGCGACCGGCACCGGTGAAGTTCGGGTCGAGGGGCGCTGGATGCTGATCGACGACGTGCACGTAGCGTCCGCAGGCGTTGGCCTGCCAGATTTCGACCAGCGTGTTGGGCTGCGGCCGTCCGTCCTCGTCGAGCACGCGACCGGTGACGATGATGCGTTCGCCGATCGGCTCGCCGGTGTGCTGCGTGGTGAGGTCGAACTCGTTGTCGCGGACGGCGTCGTGGCCATAGACCGGACCCGTCAGTTCCGACAGCGTGTGTGGCATCAGGATCAGCGGCTGCTTGGGATGCCGCTTGGCCGTGGATTTGTAGTCGGCGAAACTCGAGGAGGGGTGCACGGCCGTGCTGCTGCGGGGATATATGAGCGTCATGGGCATCTCTATCGAAGGTCGCGGCGGCGGACGTTCCAGCGTTGTGACACAAGCATCGGATACCCGATCTAACCCGTCTCGTCCCGTCCAGTCACGCATCGTTCGTGTCGATGGTTGCTTGGGTGGCCGTCTTCGCGGTCATGACGAAATATGGGTCTCTGTTTGTGCTCGAACGCTAAGGCCTTCTAATAGGCCGTTCGCGGCTTGTCACGGTGTCCAGATCAATCGTGCTGCGGCATTTGTTTCACTCGGGCGACGCGGGCAAAATCATGAACCGTTGCCGCGTCGAGGCGCGAAATGGCATCGATGAAGCCGACCGCAAAGCTGCCGGGGCCGCTGGCGCTGGCTGCTGCGACTTCGGCCGCGACGCCGAAAGCCAGGACGGCGGCGGTTGCGGCCGTGACTGGATTTGGCTCGACTGCCATGCACGCGGCGATAACTGCGCCTAGCGCGCACCCGAGCCCAGTCACGTCGGCCATCCAGGGGTGGCCGTTGGCGATTTCAATGCCGTGGTGATCGTCGGTGACGAGATCGGTGGCGCCGGTGCGAACCCGGACTTTACCGCCGAGAAGGTCCAGTGCCGCCACTTCGGCAGCGTTGCCTTTGACGATCAGCGGACCCGGCATGCCTATCACTTGATGGGCCAGCCGGCGGCGCTGCGCGGAATGTTCGACGAAGACGGGATCGAGCACGCGCGGCATGTTGCGCACGCGATGATCGGCAAGCAGGCGCGGAATGGCTTCGATGCGGGCTGCGTCGAGCGTGCCGAGATTGATCAGCAGCGCATCGGCGCTGGCTGTCATGTCGACCACTTCGTCAGCGTGCGTGGCCATCGAAACGCGCGCACCGATCGCGAGCAGGACGTTGGCCGTGATCTGCTGGGCGACGGTGTTCGTCAGGCACTGCACGCGCGGGGATCGCTCGCGCACCCGTGCGATGACCGCTACGGCGGCGGTGACGATGGGCTCGGTCGATTGCGGCATGGACGGTGCCTCGTCACCTTGGTGCGGCGTCGGTACGCTGCAGGAACGCCTGGATCACCGCTTGGGTCGGTGCGTCACGCAGCAGCGGCGCATGGCCCTCGTCAGGCACCGTATGGTGCGCGAGATTGGGGTGGCGCGTCGCCATTTCGGCAACTGCGGCGTCGGTCAGAAGATCGGAGGTTCCGCCGCGCAGCACGAGCACAGGCACATGGTCGAGGGCGCCGAATTGTTTCCACAGTGCCGGCATCGGGCCTTTCGGCAGTACCAGCGACTTGGCGATGGCCGCGTCATAGGCCGGCACTGGTTTGCCGCCGACGTCGTTGAACCATTGCCGCGCCAGCGCGCCGGCGTCCTCCAGAGTGAGCGTGGGAAACTGTTCGCGGGTCATATCGTAGGTCATACGGCCGGCTTCGGCCCAGTCGGCAGGCACTGGAATGCGGCCGACGTACGCCATGATGCGCGCCAGTCCGTTGCGTTCGATGACGGGGCCAACGTCGTTGAGGATGGCGGCGCCGATCGACGAGGGCCGCGCCGCAGCCATCATCATCGCCAGTACGCCGCCGCGCGAGGTGCCGATGACAGCGGCTCCGTGCACGTCACGGCTGGTCAGAAAGTCGAGCGCGTCGCGGGTTTCGACGGGTACGCTGTAATTCTGCCAAGTGGGATCGTTGGCAGAGAGGCCGCGCCCGCGACTGTCGAGGGTGTAGACGTCGCGGGCTTCGGCAGCG
Source organism: Hyphomicrobiaceae bacterium (assembly GCA_031365465.1). Taxonomy (GTDB): domain Bacteria; phylum Pseudomonadota; class Alphaproteobacteria; order Rhizobiales; family Hyphomicrobiaceae; genus JABFRJ01. The sequence continues at coordinate 14,967 of JANLYD010000295.1, read as the reverse complement.
CCCGACACTGCCGTGGCGACGTCGTGGAAATCGCGCGAGTTGCGGGTCAGGCCTGGCAGGCACACAACCGGCCGTCGCCGCGCTGCGCCGCCGACGGCTGGGTAATGGCGGCCATACAGGCGCAAACCGTCTTGCGCTGTGAAGGCGATGTCGGTCCAGTTGGAGGTGGCGCCGCTCATGAAATCTCCATCGGGGTCAGTTGTTTTCAACCGGCGCGGTGACTGGCGGTGCGGCGACGGGAGGCAGCGATGCGCCGGGTCGCTTGGGTGGCGCGATGGCGATGCGGCGCAGGTCGGCGGTCAAGCGAAGCGGATCTGTCTCGTTGCCGAGGCGGGCGCGATAGATCTGCATGTTCGAGAGGACTTTCTGCACATATTCCCGCGTTTCCTCGAAGGGGATGCGGTGAATCCAATCGAGCGGATCGGCATTGGGCGTGCGGGGGTCTCCGAACTCGCGGATCCATTGGCGTGTGCGGCCAGGGCCGGCGTTGTAGCCGGAGATGGTGAGCACGTAAGAGCCCTGGAATTCGTCCATGCGGTCGGCGATGTAGGCCGATGCCATCATGGCGTTATAGGCGGGGTCGCGGCCCAGTCGTTCGATCTCGCATTTGACACGGTAGTCGCGGCAGACATGCTGGGCGGTGACAGTCATCACCTGCATCAGCCCGCGTGCGCCGGCGCCTGAAACGATCGTGGTGTCGAACTCCGATTCCTGCCGGGTGATGCCCAGGATCAGCGCTGGCTCGGGCGGTGTCCGCAAGGCGGGGTAGGCCGGCATCGCGTTGATCGGGTAGGCGTACATGATCAGGTTGTGGCCGCGCGCTACTGCGGACTTGCCGATGCGAACAGCCATTTGCGGGTCACCGAGCGCTTCGGCCAGATGCGCCAAAAGTCCTTGTTCGGCTTCGCTTTCAAGTGTCTGGCTGAGCTTGATCAGGAGCGCGCGGGTGACGGATTGCTCGAGGTTGGATTTGCGGCTGAGGACGGCGGCGCGCACAAGTTCGTTGGCGTTGAAGCGCTGAGTTTCGTCGGGCGTCGGCGTGCGTGGCGGCGTGATGGCGATGGCCACCTGCTTGGGATCGAGTTCCAGTCGCGCCAGTTGCCCATAGAAGGTATCGATGTTGGTTGCTGCGCGTTCGAGCGGGGCGCGCATTTTCTGCGGTGCTTTTTGCGCTTCAAACGTGCGCGCCAACCAATAGCCGGCCTTGGCGCGCGACAGCGGACCATCGGCAACGGCTTCGAGGGCGGCAAAATGCTGTTCTGCGGCCTTTGGGTCGTTGACGTGACGGAGCGCGATCCAACCGGCGAGGAAGCTCTGATCCTTGGCTTGGTTGACGCTCAAATGACCCACAGACTTGACCAGTTCGTAGGCCATCGCGGGTTTGCCGCCTTTAAGGGCGTCGTAGGCTGCGAGCCGGCGCTCTTCCCACCATTCGTCGAGGTTTCCGGCCACGGCGGCGTCGGTCGGCGCCTCGCGCAAGATCTTGAACGCTGCATCGAAGCGCCCGGCGCGGCGGTGCCACTGGGCCAGTTGAAAGGCCAGTCCCCAATCGGGCTTCGTCGAGGATGCCGCGTCGGCCGCGAGCGCGGCCATCTGGGCGTCGCCCGTCGCTTGGCGCAGATACACGGCCAATCGCGCGTCGGCTTTCTTGCGTTCGACCTCGCCCAGGAAGGGCAGGACGCGACGTGCCACGGCTGCGCGCTCGGCCCGGTCGGCCGACCAGCGGGTATTGTCGATCATGTAGCGATCGAAGCGCGCCTTGTGGTCGTCTTCGCGCAGAAGTTTGCCGAAGCGCTGGAGGAATCCTGCTTCGAGTGATCCGGGCATGTCGCTGCGCCGCCACGCCGTACTCGCTAGACGCGTCGCCTGTGCTTCGTCGCCTTCGGCCAGGAACGCAGACGCCAACGCAGCGTGCCCGATCGCGGTTTTGGGGGCGCCCTTGTCAAAGAAGCTCTTGATCTCGCGGGCACTGCCGCCACCGACAAACAACTGCTCTTCAGACCGTTGAGTAATGAGATCGCGGCTGGGCCAGTTCGGATTGGCTTCGAGGAACGCCTTGATCTCTCGGGCGCTGCCGTTGCCGCCACGCGACAAAGCCCAATCCACCAATTTGCGCGCCGCAGGCTCGGTCAGCTGGTCTCGCAGCGCGCGCGTCTGCTGGAGATTGGAAATGGACGCCATCGCATCGCGCAGTCGCGTCGCATCCTCCAGCGACGGCTGGGCATCGCGCACCGGTGCGATGAGGGCATCGAAGCGGGCCACATGCGCCATTTCCGCCGCCAGCAGCGACGGCTTGGCAATGCGTTCGGTTGGCGGCGCCGTGTTGCTTGCCGGTTGCGGCAGACCTGCCGACGGCGCGCGGGGTTGTTGGCCGGGCAGCACGGTCGGCATCGGCGCTGCGGCTGGCGTAATCGCGGTTGGTTCCGCCGCTGCGTTCGACGGCGGTGCCGGGATCGGCGCCGCGCTAGGCGGCGGCGGGGGCGGTGCCGTGGGGAGCGATGCCGTGGACTGCCGCTGCGGCGACGATCGAGGGGAGCCGGGGACAACGCCAGCCGCACTGACGGGCGCCGGGTCGGCAGGTGTCGTCGCGAGTGCGGGAAGGCCTGCTGCGCCGGCCGCTGCGGCGTGCAGCGACGGACGCTGTTGCGCCAGTGCGTCCTGCACGCTCGGGGGCAAGTCTGCATATCCGAACGCCGCCAGCGTGATGCCGCCGAATGCTGCCAGATTGACGGCGGTCGACGTCGCGCCGGCGACGCGCGCAAAGCGCCCGCGAGGTGCGCGTGATTGGGGCTCAGTGGCGGCGGCGGACTTGGGATTTGACGGCTTGGCAGCCTGCGCTGGGACCGCTTCGGCAGTCGCTACCGGCTTTGCGCTGGCAATGGGAGCCGTGACGGCATCGTCCACCACCGATGCTTGGACGTGTCCTGGAGCAGACCTGCTCGGGGGTGGGGGCGACATCGTAGCTGTCGATTCGGGTGCGCCGGACTCGTCGATGACGCGCAGCATTCCACCTTCGATCGGGGCCACGGCAAGCGGCGCGTAATCACGCTGTTCTGCGCTGAGCAAAACGGGAATCAAAGGCGTTGCAGGCTTGTCTTGTGTCGAATTCACGTCGTGCTCCGCCGCCATCTCGCCGGTTCTCGCCGGTATCCCGAGTGCGTCACCGAATGGCGCATCCACGCGCAGCGCTTGGTTTCGACCGCGCCGCGACGGCTCTCAGAACGCGCAATCAGTCCCCGCTCCCGCCAGATATTCGTCCAATATCATACCACGCCCGCGTCGAGCCGTCTAAAAGATGACTCTTGACGTCGAGAGGGCTTGCAATCACAAGCCAAACGCGCTGCAACCATCCGCAGTGAAGCAGAGGAATCGAGCCGGACCAAGGCGCCGACCGGCTCGACCGAGATCATGAGGCTGACCTCGTGATCGGGACGACGACGCGCTTGCCTGGAGTTTGCCATGCCGACCCCGACTATCAAGCCTGCGTCCCTCGCTCAGGCGCAGGCCTCATCGCGCATCAAAGGGTCATGCACGGCCCTGATCACGCCGTTCAAAGGCGGTAAGGTCGATGCGGCGGGATTCCAGCGCTTTGTCGAATGGCAGATCGGCCAGGGAACCGATGGCTTGGTGCCGGTGGGCACGACGGGAGAGGCCCCCACGCTGTCGCACGACGAACACAAGCACGTCATCGAACTGTGCGTGGCGGCCGCGAAGGGCCGCGTGCCGGTGATCGCGGGAGCCGGATCGAACTCCACCGACGAAGCAATCGAGTTGACGCAGTTTTCAAAGGCGGCTGGCGCGGATGCAACTTTGCATTCCACCGGCTATTACAACAAGCCGACCCAGGAAGGGCTTTATCTGCACTTCAAAGCGATCAACGACGCGGTGGATCTGCCGTTCATCGTCTATAACGTGCCGGTGCGCACCATCGTCGACATTTCGGCCGCTACGATGGCCCGCATCGCGGAATTGAAGAACTTCGGCGGCATCAAGGACGCCACCGCCAACATGGCGCGCCATTCGCAGCATCGGCAATTGTTCAGCCGACCTTATGCCGCTTTGTCCGGCGAAGACGCGACAGCACTCGGCTACAACGCGCATGGCGGGACCGGCTGCATCTCCGTGACCTCGAACGTGGCGGCGAAACTGTGCGCGGAATTCCAGGCGGCCTGTGCCGCCAGCGATTACAAAAAGGCGCTCGCGCTGCACGACCGGCTAATGCCGTTGCACGATGCGTTGTTCGTCGAAACCAATCCAGCGCCCGTCAAATATGCGGCTTGGCGGCTCGGTCTCATCGACAGTCCCGATTGCCGCCTGCCGCTCGCCCCGCTGACCGAGGCTAGCAAAAAGGCTGTCGACGCGGCCCTCGCACAAGTCGGGTTGCTGTCTGCGCAAGCTGCCGAATAGGAGCGCGCAATCGGACCGAAAAACGCGGGTGCGCGGCGCTCCGCATTTAGCATCGACGCGCGTCGTGTTGTCGGCTCCACACACTCTTTAGTCTTCCGGGAATGTTCGCATGGTATCGAAAGCTCAAATCGCATCCGCCCTCAAGCACGCCGTCAACAACGAGGACGAGGTCAAGGCCTCAGAACAAGCGGGATGCTTCCACTGCCTCGAGATCTTCGACGTGTCGGACATCGAGGACTGGGTCGAGGGCGAAAGCGGTACGAGCGCCGTGTGCCCGCACTGCGATGTGGAAAGTGTGCTCGGCGACGCCGCAGGATTTCCGCTGACGGAAGAGTTTCTGGACGCGCTGCGTCAGCACCAATTCAGCTGACGATGCGAGGCGCGTTCTGCCGCCTATACCGGTTGGCGGCGCCTTGACGGGATGCGAGACGTCCTAGTCGCAATCTCTCGAAGTTGGGCTCGGGGTTCGGGTACAATTCTGCAGGTCTCCGGCTTGTGCTCGGCACACCTTTCTGTAAAAACGAGTTAGACGAGACGCGATCATGGGGGTCGCAGAAGCTCGTACGTGGGTTGAGGAAACGCGATGATGTCACGTTTAGGGCGGGTGGTCGATCACCTCGAGGAGTGGTTGATCGCCTTCCTCATCGCGGGCGCGACGATGCTGATTTTCGTGGCTGTCGTTCATCGGTATGGGACGGGATTGTCGATCAACGGCTCGAAGTGGGCTGCGGCGCAAGGCATGACGGGTCTGGCCGCCGTGCTTTTTTCGGTCTTCAAGTGGTTCAGTTCGTGGGATCTCAGTTGGTCGCAGGAACTCTGCATCTACATGTTCGTGTGGATGGCGAAATTCGGTGCCGCCTATGGTGTGCGTACCGGCGTTCACGTCGGCGTCGACGTGGTGACCAATTCGGTGACTGCGGCGTCGCGCTACTGGGTGGTCATGTTCGGATTGCTTGCTGGCGCGCTCTTCACGTTCACGATCGGTGCGTTCGGCGCTAACTTCGTCGCGCACATGTTCGCGACCAGCCAGACGTCGAACGACTTGGAAGTACCGATGTGGATCGTCTATCTCGCGATACCGCTCGGCAGTTTCCTTATGTGTTTCCGTTTTCTGCAGGTCATGTACGCGTTCGGCAAGACTGGTGAGCTGCCGCATACCGACGAAAGTCACGTCGACGGCCTAGACGAGGTCGTTCCGGGAGATAACCTCCATCCGCAGGGTGTTACGGCTGGCGCAGGAGGTGTCCGATGAGTGCGCCCGCTTCTCTCGTCCAGCGTCCGCCAGCCAGCATCGGCGGCACTATGAGCCTCGGCGGCTTTACGCTGCTGGCATTGCCGCTGATGTTCGTGGCGATGTCGTTTGCGCATAAGTATGGGATCATCACGCTGTCGCCTGCAATGCGCGCCGGCGTGCTGTTCTCGATGCTGATATCGGTCATGCTCACGGGCATGCCGATTTCGATCGCGCTCGGCTCGACAGTCTTGATCTTCGTGTTCACGACCACAACCGTGCCGCTCGATGCGGTGGCGTTGAAACTGTTCACCGGCATGGAAAAGTGGGAGATCATGGCGATCCCCTTCTTCATTCTGGCCGGTAACTTTCTGACGCATGGCGGCATCGCCAAGCGAATGATCGATTTCGCTGCGACGTTGATCGGCCATTTTCACGGCGGGCTGGCGCTGGCGGGAGTCATCTCGTGCGCGATGTTCGCGCTGGTTTGCGGCTCGTCGGTGGCGACCGTGGTGGCGATCGGCTCGATCATCCTGCCTGAAATGGTGAAGGCCGGTTATCCCATGCGCTTCGGCGCGGCGGTCATAACCGTTGCAGGCTCGCTCGGCATTCTGATGCTGCCGTCGATCCCCAAGGTGATCTATGCCATTTCGACCAACACCTCGATCGGCGCGTTGTTCGTCGCCGGTGTGCTACCGGGCACGTTGCTGACGTTCATGCTCTGCGTCACAACTTGGCATATCGCCAAAAAACATGGGTACCCCCGGCAAGCGAAAGCCACCTGGGCGCAAAGTGCCAAAGCTTTCAAGGAGAGCTTCTGGGGGCTGATGCTGATCGTGATCATCATCGGCGGCATCTACTCGGGTGCTTTCACGGCGACCGAAGCCGCCGCGATGAGTGCGGTCTACGCGTTCTTCATCGCAGTCTACGTCTACAAGGCGACACCGCTGCGCGACGTGCACAAGGTGCTGATCCGCTCGGCCAACATGAGTGCGATGCTGCTCTATATCATCGGCAACGCGGTGCTGTTCCAATTCGTGCTGACCAACGAGAATATCCCGAACGCCCTCTCGGATTGGATGATCGCGCTCAATCTCGGGCCGGTCGGCTTCCTGTTCGTGGTCAATCTTTTGCTGCTGACCGCCGGCAACTTCATGGAGCCGTCGTCGATCATCTTGATCATGGCGCCGATCCTGTTCCCGACCGCTATGAAGCTCGGCATCGATCCGATCCACTTTGGCATCATGATCGACGTCAACATGGAGGTGGGTCTGTGTCATCCTCCGGTCGGGCTCAACCTGTATGTGGCTTCGACCATTGCGAAGCTCGGAATCACCGATCTGACCAAGGCCGTCATGCCCTGGCTGTTGACGATGCTGGTGTTCCTGGTGATCGTGACCTACTGGCCGTGGCTGACGCTGGTGGTGCCGCAGATGCTCGACATGACGCCGGGCAAGGAACCGTTCATTCCCATCTGGCTGAGCAAGATGTTCTGAGCTCGGCTTACCCGTTCAGCATTTCCAAACCTCCTGATCGTGGGTCGCGGTCAGGAGGTTTTTGTTTTATCGTCGGGCGACGTCATCTCGCGCACCATTCCGGGTCGGACTCCGCAGCGACATGCAAGCGGATCGCGGCATCATCGAGGGGATTTCCATGAGCGACCAAACCGGTATTCCGTGTATTTTTATGCGTGGCGGCACGTCGCGGGGGCCGTTCTTCAACGCGGCGCATCTGCCGTCCGATGTCGAAGCGCGCGACCGCGTTCTGCTGGCTGCGATGGGGTCACCGGATCTGCGTCAGATCAACGGCCTCGGCGGCGGTGACGTGACGACCAGCAAGGTCGCCATCGTGTCGAAATCCACGCGGCCCGGGGTCGATCTCGACTACTTGTTCGCGCAGGTCGATTTCGTCAAACCCATCGTCGATACCAGCCCGAGCTGCGGCAACATGCTGTCGGGCGTGCTGCCATTCGCCATCGAGACGGGATTGTTTGCGGCCGCGAACGGCGAGACGCGGGCGATGATCTACAACGTCAACACGCAGTCGCGGATCGAGGCGATCGTGCAGACGCCCGGCGGCACGCTGGTCTACGAAGGTCATGCGCGGATCGACGGCGTGCCCGGAACTGCGGCGCCGATCGTGCTCAACTTCATGGATGTGGTGGGCTCGAAGTCGGGCAAGCTGCTGCCGACCGGCAAAGTGCGCGACGTCATTCAAGGCGTGGAAGTCACGTGCATCGACGTGGCGATGCCGATGATGCTGGTGCGCGCATCCGATCTCGGTCTCGACGGCACCGAACTGAAAGCCGGCATCGACGGCAACAAGGCGATGATGGCGCGGCTGGAAGCCATTCGCCGCGAGGCCGGCGCCCGCATGGGGTTTGGTGATGTCACCGACAAAGTCATTCCCAAGATCGGGATTTTGTCGCCGCCGCGCAATGGCGGAACGATCACGTCGCGCTATCTGACGCCGCTGGCTTTGCACGCGGCGCACGCGGTTACCGGTGGCGTGTGCGTTGCTGCTGCGTGTGCGCTCGAAGGCTCGATTGCGCACGAGGTCGCCACACCGAGCGATGAAAATCCCCGCACAATCTGGATCGAGCATCCATCGGGGCAGATCGACGTGCGCCTGCAGACGACAGGGCGTGGCGCGACCTTGGACGTGGTGGCGGGAACGCTACGCACGGCGCGGCCGATCATGCGTGGCGACGTGCTGGTGCCCAGGCGGTTGCTGTAAGCAGGTGGTTTCAGCAAACGGGTCCGACCGACTACGTCGGCGTGCTGACGGGCACAGCAGACCGGCGTTTGCAATTTCATTTTAAGCCAAAATGACGTGGGTCCCGGCCTTGATGCTTGCGTGCTTCTCGCGCGACGCGGGGATGACGAGAGAAGGGACGCAAGCGGTAGGCGCGATCCGATGTAGTTGCCGCTCGAAGGGTTACTCGGCGGCGGCCTTGGTTTTGGGGGCGGCGGCTTTCTTTTTGGCGGGGGCTTTTTTTGCAGCGGCTTTTTTCGCGGCGGGTTTGGCCTTCGCGGTGTGGTCGTCGTTTGCGGCGGCTGTCTTAGCGGGTGCTTTTTTGGCGCCCTTCTTGAACTTCGATCCGCCGCCCTTGGCAACGCGCTCGTCGAGCAGGCGGATGGCGTCGTCGATGCTCAGTTGGGCGGGTTCGACGCCTTTTGGAACCGTCGCGTTGACGCCGTTGTGGCTGACATAGGGGCCGTATTTGCCCTCCAGCACCTCGATCTTACCGCCGGCGGCCGGATGCTCGCCGAGGGCTGCCAGGACGGTGGGCTTGGCGCGCTGGAAGCGGCCTTTGCCGACGCCTGCGCGCTTCTCGGCCAACACCGTCACAGCGCGATTGATGCCGATGTCGAACACTTCTTCGATGCTTTCGACGTTGGCGTAGGTGCCATCGTGCTTGATGTATGGACCAAAGCGGCCGAGCGCCGCCGTGATCGGCGTTTTGGTCTCGGGATGATCGCCGACCGTGCGCGGCAGATTGAGCAGCTTCAGTGCGCGGTCGAGATCCATGGAGGCCGGCTCCCAGCCTTTCGGCAACGAGGATCGCTTTGGCTGGATCATCTTCGGCTTCGGCGGCTTTTTCGACTTCGATTTCGCCTTGGGCTCGTCCTGCTCGGGCGCGAGTTCAGCCTCGCCCAACTGCACGTAGGCGCCGAAACGGCCGTTCCGCAGCGTGACTTCCTTGCCGCTGACAGGATCGATGCCGAGGACGGTGCCGTCCATGGCTGCGGCCTCACCTGCCTCGCCGCTTTGGGCGAGTTGGCGGGTGAAATTGCATTCGGGATAGCGGCCACAGCCGATGAACGCGCCGTTTTTCGGCGAGATCTTCAGGCTGAGCTGGCCCTGGCCGCATTTCGGACAGAGGCGGGCATCGCCGCCGTCGGCTTTGGCTGGAAAGATATGCGGTCCCAGCAACTCGTTGAGCGCGTCGAGAACCTGCGTGATGCGCAGTTCCTTGATCTGCTCGACCGAGCCGATGAAATCGCGCCAGAAATCGCGCAGCACATTCTTCCACTGCAAGGTGCCGTCGGAGATCAGGTCGAGTTTTTCCTCGAGATCGGCCGTGAAATCGTATTCGACGTAGCGCTTGAAGAAGCTCTCGAGGAAGGCGGTGACGAGGCGGCCCTTGTCCTCGGGGACGAGCTGTTTTTTATCCATGCGCACGTAATCGCGCTCGATCAGCACCGCCATCGTCGAGGTGTAGGTCGAGGGCCGGCCGATCCCCAATTCTTCCATACGCTTGATCAGGCTGCCTTCGGTGAAACGCGGTGGCGGCTGGGTGAAGTGCTGGTCGGCATCGACCTGCTTGGGGGCGAGCTTGTCGGCTGGGCTGAGCGGCGGCAGGCGGCGGCTGTCGTCGCCCTCATCCTCGGCATCGTCCTTGCCTTTGTCGATGACGCGGACGCGGGCATCGCGGCCTTCCTCGTAGACCTTGAGGAAGCCCTCGAACACGACGACCGAACCATTGGCACGAAAGCCATAGGCTTTGCCGTCGCGACCCTTGACCTCGATCTCGGCGGTGGTCTGTTCAAGTTCGGCTGACGCCATCTGGCTGGCGATCGTGCGCTTCCAGATCAGATCGTAAAGCGCCAGTTGATCCTTATCGAGCGCGCGGCGCACCTGGTCCGGCGTCCGCGTGGGATCGGTGGGGCGGATGGCCTCGTGCGCTTCCTGCGCATTCTTGGCCTTGGTTTTATATTCGCGTGCGAAGGGCGTGTACTTCTCGCCATACTCGGCGCGGATCAAGTTGCGGATCTGCACGACGGCTTCCGGCACGATATCGACGCCGTCGGTTCGCATATAGGTGATCAGGCCGACGGTTTCGCCGCCGATGTCGATGCCCTCGTACAGACGCTGGGCGAGGTTCATCGTTTGCTTGGAGGAGAAGCCGAGCTTTCGCGACGCGTCCATCTGCAGGGTCGAGGTCATGAAGGGCGCATAGGGATTGCGCTTTGCGGCCTTCTTGTCGACCGACGTGACACGGAAGTCGCCGCCGTCGACAGCGGCCTTGATCGCCATCGCTGACGATTCGGTGTTGATGTCGAGTTTGGCGAGACGTTTGCCGGCGATGGCCGTGAGGCGCGCCCGCACGTCTTCCTGCTTGACGGTCTTGAGGAGCGCCTCAATCGACCAATATTCGTCGGTCTTGAAGGCCTCGATCTCGGCTTCGCGGTCGCAGATCAGGCGCAACGCGACCGACTGCACGCGACCTGCCGAACGAGCGCCCGGAAGTTTGCGCCAGAGCACCGGGGACAAGGTGAACCCGACGAGATAGTCGAGTGCGCGGCGGGCAAGATAAGCATCGACCAACGGCACGTCGATCTGCCGCGGATTGGCGATCGCGTCCATCACGGCTTGCTTGGTGATGGCGTTGAAGGTGACCCGCTCGACAGGCATTCCGGCCTTCAGCGCCTTGCGCTGTGCGAGAACCTCCATCAAGTGCCAGGAGATAGCCTCGCCCTCACGATCAGGGTCGGTCGCGAGGATCAGTTTGCTGGCGCCTTTTACCGCTTCGGTGATTTCTTTCATCACTTTGCGCGAGCGGTCGTCGTCTTGCGACCAATGCATGGCGAAATCATTGTCGGGTTCGACCGACCCATCCTTGGATGGCAAATCTCGCACATGCCCGTAAGACGCGATGACTTTATAGCCTGCGCCCAGGTACTTGTTGATTGTCTTGGCCTTCGCGGCCGACTCCACGATCAGAACATTCATGTCGAGCCAATCTAGCGCGATGCCACTGACGGAGGTTTGCCAGCGCATCCTTTGGTGATGAACGCAGAAGGCTGCAGACCCCGTTGCGAACGGAGTGACTAAGGCCGGTGCGTCCGTGAATCGGGCGGACCATGGTTGAAGCCGCGCGGACTGTCAAACACGGTCAACGGCACGCCACGGCAGCTAAATAATTGTATTTTACTGAAACGCACTTAAAGGTTGCAATGTGCGCAATGGGACTCTATGGTGAACATGTGGTGGCGCGCTCGATCGCAGTAACAGGGGTACAGATGCAGAACAATAAACTATTTTCATCCGCAGGTCTCGGTGCGGTTCCTGCAAATGACATCGATACGCAGGCCGGCGACGCGCGGCGTCCCGTGTCCGAGCGCGATCTCTTGCGCTACATGGGCGACCTTCTGCTCGAGCTCGAAGAGATGGCTGCCGCGAACCGGTTCGAGGGCTTGGCCGATCTTCTCGGGTACGCGCATCGGGAAACGCAGCGCAATCAAAGATTGCGAGTGGATCGCTGATCGCGCTCCTCCCCCGCAACCTTCAATCGTGCGGGATCAATGAAATCAGGTTTTGGCCGTGCCGCTCGATGTACCCCGCAAGGGAAAGCTCAAGCACGGCTGCTTGAATAACGCGGACGGACAGGCCCGTTACCCGCACCAGCTCGTCAATATTGACGGGCGAGGGCCCGAGCACGGCGAGCACACGCGCCCGCTCACTTTCCGCGTTATATGGCGGAGACGAAGTTTCCGGCTTCGTCTCCGCCTGCAGACTTTGCCGGTAGACGGTGTCGGGGGCTGTAAATTCGCCGGCGGCGCGCTCCTGGAAACTGAAACGTGGCGCGAGACTGGGGCCGAGGACTTCAAGCACGTCGGCGGCCGAAGTCAGGATCGTCGCGCCGTTTTTCAGCAGTTGATTGGTGCCTTCGGCGCGCGGATCGAGGGGATGACCGGGCACCGCGAATACCTCACGGCCCTGCTCGGCGGCCATGCGCGCGGTGATCAAGGTGCCCGAGCGACTAGCCGCTTCGATGACGATGACCGCATGCGCGATGCCGGAAATGATGCGGTTGCGGCGCGGAAAATCTTGACCACGGGGCACGAAACCCGGCGGCATTTCGCCGACGAGGCAGCCGGTTTCGCCGATCTGGCGGTGCAAGTCGTCATGTTCCGGCGGATAGACGACATCGACGCCGCCCGCGAGCACGGCGATGGTACCGGTTGCGAGGGCCGCGTGATGGGCCTCGGCGTCGATCCCGCGCGCGAGGCCGGACACGATGATCAAGCCGGCAGCGCCCAACTCGAAAGCAAGTGTGCGGGTCAAGGTGCGGCCGGCGGCTGAAGCGTCGCGCGAGCCGACGATCGCGACCGCCTGCCGTGTCAGCAATTCAAGCCGGCCTTTGGCATAGATCAATGGCGGCGGCATTTCCAAGTGAGCCAGCAGGGGCGGATAGTCGGGCTCGATGGTGAACAGAGGCCGCGCGCCGATGCGGGCCGCTGCCTCCAGCTCTGCTTCGGCTGTCTCGACGGGGCAAATACGCAGGGGCTTGCCACGGCCGCTGCGGCGGGAAAGTTCGGGCAGGGCTTCGAGCGCACGGCCGGCGCCGCCATAGCGGTTGATCAGTTCGCGAAACGTGACCGGGCCGATATTTTCCGATCTTATCAGGCGAAGGCAGGCCAAGCGCTGGGCGTCGTCGAGGGTCGCCTGCGGCAGCGGTGCTGGCGTCGGCAACGGCAAAAGTTGCTGCGGCTCAACCTTTCGCGCCAATTTTGGGCTCCGTGCCTTCTCTGAGGCGATCGATATTGGCGCCATGTTTGAGGAAGACCAGAACGCTCATGACCAGCAACAGACAGCCGACCATCCAATCACCGAGGATGAGGGGATAGAGCGGGGCGACCACACAGGCGGTCAGCGCCGCCAACGACGACGTCCGCGTCAGCAGTGCGACGATTACCCAGATGCCGCAGAACATCATCGCCCCCGGCCAATACACGGCCAATGCCATGCCGATGTAAGTGGCAACGCCCTTGCCCCCCTTGAAGCCCAGCCAAACCGGGTACAAGTGACCGAGGAACGCTCCGAAGCCAGCGACCGCCGACATGACGTAAGCGCGATGGGCATCCGAAAAATCCAGCACAGACGCTGTGAACTGTGTGCCGGCTGCGTAGTCGACGGGGAAATTCCAGTATCGCTTGAGCAGCCAATGGCACAAGAGAACGGCAACGGTGGCCTTGAGGGCGTCGAGCAGGAGCGTCGCAAGCGCCAAGCCTTTGTTGCCGGTTCGCAGCACGTTCGTCGCGCCGATATTGCCGGAGCCGATCTTGCGGACATCGCCCAGGCCCGCCGCCCGCGTCAGCACCACGCCGAACGGCACCGATCCGATCAGATAGCCGAACAGCAGCGGACCCAGCAACACCAGCACCCACGACAGTAGATCTGACGCACCAACGCCGCCGACCGCCAATGGTAGCGCAAAAACCTGCATCGTCCCCTGCCCCGTCTCGCTTCGGCCGCTCAACCGGACTTATCGCGAGTGATCATCGTATTGATAAACTGTTTCGCCCGCAACAAGGGTTCTCAGCACGCGGCCCTGCATTTTGCTTTCGTCGAAGGGCGAGTTTTTAGAGCGCGACCGCAACTGCGCCTTGTCGACGACCCAGGGCTGGCCGAGATCGACGACGATCAGATCGGCGGGGGCGCCCTTGGTCAGCCGGCCGCCGGGCAACCCGAGCAGGTCGGCGGGGTTGGACGTCATAGCGCGCAACAATGGAACTAGACCGATGTGTTCGGCATGGAAAAGGCGAAGCGCCGCCGAGAGTAGTGTTTCAAGACCAATCGCGCCGTCGGCGGCCTCGGCGAACGGGCGCCGCTTCACGTCGACGTCCTGAGGGTCATGCGACGACACGACGATGTCGATGTCGCCGGCGGCCAGCCCCTGGACCATCGCCATGCGATCGGACTCGGACCGCAGCGGCGGGCGCAGTTTCAAAAACGTGCGATAGGGCCCGATGTCGTTTTCGTTGAGCGTCAGGTGATTGATCGAAACCCCGCACGTGACCGGCAGGCGCTTTGCTTTCGCGGCCTTGATGGTGTCGAGACTTTCGAGGCAACTGATGTTGGCGGCGTGGTAGCGACCGCCGGTCATCTCGACGAGGCGCACGTCGCGTCCGAGGATGATCGTCTCGGCCGCACGCGAAACGCCGGGGAGCCCGAGGCGCGTCGCCACCTCGCCCGAGTTCATCGCCGCGTTGGCCGAGAGATACGGGTCCTCGGTGTGGTGGACAATGAGGGCGTCGAAGTCCTTGGCGTAGTTCAGCACGTTGCGCATCACGCGCGTGTTGGCGACGCTCGATTTGCCGTTCGAGAAGGCGATGGCGCCGGCGCGCTTGAGGAGCCCGATCTCCGTCATCTCCTCGCCCTTGAGGCCCTTGGTCATGGCCGCCATGGTGTGAATGTTGACCAGTGCATTGTCGCGCGAGCGGCGCTGGATGAAGTCGACTAACGAGACCTGATCGATGACGGGGTCGGTGTCGGGCATGACGATCATGGTGGTGACGACGCGGCGGCCGGCGGCGTCACCA
>JANLYD010000279.1:0-29569 GCA_031365465.1 Hyphomicrobiaceae bacterium | reverse complement strand
TTTGAATAATGAGTGGGACAACCACGCGGTCGCTCGATGCAAGCGCCTGAAACGCGCTCGCCGAGCTTTACAATCCTTTACGTGGCGGCCCATTCAACAGACACGTGGCGCCCTTAAATAAGATGCATCCCGACTGAAACGGGTTTCAACTCACCGAGGGTCGTCATGACTGACACATCCACTCCCACACCTCCAACAAACACCGAGCCCAGCGCGAACGAACCCGGCCGCCGCTGCGGTCCCTATGGCAGTCGCCGCCGCCGCTGGATTGGTCTCGGAGCGGTATTTCTCATCGGTCTTGCCGGCTTCGGCGTCGGCCGGGCGACCAGCCATCCCTGGCATGGCTTCGGCCGCCATGCGCATGGACCGGTAGACGCAGCGACGGCCAGCCAGTTTGCCGAGCGTGGCATTGACCGTATGCTCGGCAAGGTCGATGCCACCGCCGACCAGAAGGCCAAGGTCACGACCATCGCAAAGGCCGCTATCGCCGACATGGCTCCAGCGCAGCAGGCGCACGCCGCAGCACGAACGAAGCTCGCCGAACTGCTCAAGGCCGACAAGGTCGACCACGCGGCGATCGAACAGTTGCGCACCGAGCAATTCGCGCTTGGCGAGACGCTGACGAAGAAGGCGGCGGCGGCCTTGGCTGACGCAGCGGACGTGCTGACACCGGCGCAGCGCGGAAAGCTGGTCGACCGGTGGCAGTCCTACCGCCGCTGGTAATGGATATCTGAAGGCACGACGCACGGGCGGCGAATTCTGCTTCGCCAGCGCGTGCGTCAATTCGATAGCGCCAAGCCGTCAGGCTCCGTTAGAGTGCGCGCATGCAAACCATCCTGATGATCGAAGACGACGCGCGCCTAGCGACGATGCTGGCCGACTATCTGCGGGCTGCCGGCTTCGACGTAGAACTCGCAGGGAGTGGCAAAGCGGGGCTTGCCGCGGTCAAACGCGCTGCGCCCGATCTTGTCTTGCTCGACCTGATGCTGCCCGACGGCGACGGCCTCGATGTCTATCGCGCGATCCGCGCGATCCCCGGTGCGAGCGCCCAGCTTCCCGTGCTTATGCTGACTGCGAAAGGCGATCCGACAGATCGCGTGGTTGGCCTTGAACTCGGTGCGGAAGATTATGTGACCAAGCCTTTCGAACCACGCGAATTGCTGGCCCGCATCAAGCGCAGCCTGCGTCGCAGCACTCAAGTCGCGGGCGACGCGCTGGACGTCCTTCGCTTTGGGCGCCTAGAGATCGACTGTGGTTCTCGTGTCGCCCGTGTCGGCGGCGAAGACAAGCTGCTCACCTCACATCAATTCGCCATTCTCAGAGCGATGGCCGAGCGCGCCGGCCGCGTGCTGACGCGCGAGCAAATCATGGATGCCGTGTCGAGCGAACCGCAGGACTACGACCCGACCGTCGATCGCTCCATCGATGTGCACATCGGCCGCATCCGTTCGGCGGTGGAAGACAATCCGAAAGCGCCACGCCGGATCATCACGGTGCGCGGCGCCGGCTACGTCTTCGCCAAGGTGCAAGACTGATGCGGCGGCTCTATTTTCGCATCTATCTGGCAGTGCTCGGCAGTCTCGTCGCCTCCGCAGCGCTCGCAGGTTTGACCTGGCATTTTGCCGGCGCGAATGATCCATGGCTGCCGCGCGCTGAATTCTTCGTCGAAGTGGCACGGTCGCTGCTGCCGCCTGCCGGCGAACCCCCGAGCGAGCAACAAGCGTCTGTCACACGCTGGGCCGAATTGAGCGGCTACGACATCGCGCTCTTCGATGCCGATGGACGCCGCATCGCCGATGCGTCCGACGACACGCTGCCATCGCCATTCGACCGCCGGCGCCCACCTGCCCGCAGCCGCGTCGTCGATGCGCCGCGCGGTGTCATCGGGCTGAAACTTGCCGACGGGCGCTGGATCATGGCGGGTCAACCCTATCGCGTGCGCGCCAGCATCATGCGTCGTTTCGGCTGGATCGGCGCATTGTTGGGAATTGCGGGGATCGTCGGACTGCTCGCCTATCCCGTCGTGCGGCGGCTCACGCGCAATCTCGAGGACCTGGAGCACGGCGTCGCAGCGTTCGGCGCAGGCAACCTCGCAGCGCGCGTCGCGATCAAAGGCCGAGACGAAGTCGCGCGGCTAGCGGGCACGTACAATCAGGCGGCAGACCGCATCGAGGCGCTTGTGGCTGCGCACAAGTCGCTGCTCGCCAACACATCCCACGAGTTGCGGACACCGCTCACGCGCATCCGCATGGGCTTGGAGAGCCTAGGCAACGGCGTCGCGTCAGGCACGCGCGAGGAATTGGCTGTTAACATTCACGAACTCGACCTGCTGATCGACGAGATCTTACTGATGAGCCGGCTCGAGCAGCAGACCGGCTCGGGCTTCATGCCGGAGCCCGTCGATCTCGTGGGTCTGGCTGCAGAAGAGTGCGCACGCGCCGGCGCCGACCTCGACCCATCTGCCGAACCGCTTCCGTTGGTCGAAGCCGACGCCAAGCTGATGCGCCGCCTCATCCGGAACCTGCTCGACAATGCGAACAAGTATGGAGGCGGCAGGCCGGTCGAGGTCGCGCTTTCTCGGACCGGCGACACGATCGAACTCGACGTGATGGACCGCGGGCCCGGCATACCCGCAACCGAGCGCCAAAAAATATTCGCGCCGTTCTACCGCATGCCCGAAAGCGGCGCGAGCGGGACGGGATTGGGGCTCGCGCTCGTCTCGGCTATCGCAGGGTTGCACAAAGCAACCATCATCTGCCTCCCGCGCAAGGACGGCGGCTCGATTTTTCGTCTGAGTAGTCCAATAACTTTGAGTGCCGCCGTCACGACGAAGCCACCTGTGTCGAAGCGCGCATCTCCAGAAACCGGCTGACGTCGCCAAGCCTAGCTACGCACACCGCAGTGAGATAGCGCCGGTGGCTCATTCGTTATTCAGATCCGCGGCCAGTGCTGCGCCCACGGCAACGCGTCTTCAAGCAACGCACCGACGCGCAACGTGTCGACGTCGTGGTTTCTTGCAGCGATGATCTGCACGCCGGTCGGCAAACCCTCGCTGTCGAAGCCGGAAGGAACGCTCAACGCGGGATGACCGGTCAAATTGAACGGGTACATAAAGCCGGTCAGATGCGGCTGCGATGGACCAATGGCCTCGCCGTCGATGACCAAACTATCTCTAGCTGAATTGAAATCGACATCAATCGCGCCACGCGTGAGCGTCGGCGATATCAAGATGTCATAGGTCTCAAACAACACCTGCACCGCTCTGAACATTCGCGTCCGCGCGTTCATTGCGTGCATGTAAGACTTCGCATCGTACTTTCGGCCCGCCTCCACAAACGCGCGCAGGACGACGTCGGTCTTGTCTCCATAGGTATCCACAACGTGACCTAGATTGTTTGCAATCGAGCACAGGTAAAGCGTCCGTTGCTGTTCCGCCATCCAGTCGATATCGCCGCCGACGATCTCGATATCGGCGCCCATTGCGGCTAACGCTTCCAACGCCCGGTTCGTATTTGTGCGCACATCGGCGGCGACAGTCTTGTTGCCGGCCTTCTCGATGTAACCGATACGCAGCCGCGATAGATCACGGCTGATCAACTTGTCGGACACGCGGCCGACGGCACCGCGTTCAGAAGTCCAGGGATCCAACGCACTCGCGCCACCCAACACGCTTTGCATGAGCGTCGCGTCGGCAATACTGCGTGTCAGAGGACCGGCCGCAACAACGTTGGCAAAGGCTTCGCGCGCCTGGTCATAGGGCAGAGCGCCTGTCGTTCCTTTCAAGCCCACCAATCCACAACACGCTGCCGGGCCACGCGTGGAGCCGGCACCATCTGTGCCGAGCGCCAGCGGCGCGATCCCCGCAGCGACTGCGGCCGCAGCGCCGCCGCTCGAACCGCCCGGCGTGCGTTTAAGGTTCCACGGATTGCGAGTGATACCGAATATCGGCGCGTCGGTTTGGCCCTTGATGCCGAATTCCGGCGTGGTCGTTTTTCCGATCATGATGGCGCCCGCCGCCTTCAGCCGCGTCACCAGACTATCGTCGGTGGTCGGTACATTGTCGGCAAAAGCGATCGTTCCGAAGGTCGTACGAACGCCGGCAGTCGGGATGAGATCCTTGATGGAAACTGGAATGCCGTGCAGCGGGGCAAGAGCCTCTCCTGCCATCACAGCCGCTTCAGCGCGTCGTGCACCAGCGCGCGCGAGGTCGGCGGTCATCGTAATGAAGCAATTCAGCTTTGGTTGCAGGGCTTCGGCTCGGGCAAGCACGGCATCGACATACTCGACCGGCGAGAGCTTCTTCTTGCGGATCAGCGCCGCTGCCTTGGTCGCAGTAAGTTTCAACAATTCACTCTGGGACATGTGCTGCTCCTTGGTGCCATTGCACGCTCGGGTGTCACTCGATCGATCGGACGCGGGGATCGAGTTGATCGCGCAAGCCGTCGCCCATCAGATTGATCGACAGCGCAGCGAGGCTGATGGCGGCGCCGGGAAACAGCATGATCCACCACGCTTCGGTCGCGTAGTCGCGTCCCTCGGCGATGATATTTCCCCAGCTGGCGATCGGTGGTTGCACGCCGACTCCCAGAAAGCTCAAGGCGGCTTCGGCCAAAATCGCAAATGCGAATACAAACGTCATGTGCACCAGGAGCGGGCTCGTCACGTTCGGCAGAATATGTTGCCGCATGATGCGAAATCCGCCGGCGCCGCTGACGATTGCAGCCTGCACGTAATCGAGTTCGCGGACGAGAAGCGCGCTGGCGCGGACGAGCCGCACACCCGCCGGAATGTAGGCGACCGCCAAAGCGATCACGACGCTCTCGACACGAGGACCGAGCGCCGCGGTGATGCCGAGCGCGAGAAGGATTGCCGGAAAGGACATGAGCGCATCCATGATCCGCATGATGATCGAATCGAGGCGCCGAAACTGCGCGGCAATGACACCAATGACAGCACTGAACAAACCGGAGATGAGAGCAACCGACAAACCCACGCCGAGTGACACGCGCGCGCCGTAGAGCGTGCGGGTCAGCACATCTCGACCGAACATGTCGGTCCCGAACAGAAACGCCTGCTGTGGCGGCTTGAACCGCAAGCGTACGCGCATGGCGGATGGATCGAGCGACGAAATCCACGGCGCAAATAGTGCGGCCAGGGCCAGGCAGGAGAATACGATCAAGCCGATGAGGAACGACCGATGAGACACCAAGCTGCGCGCAACTGCGAACCTTGGAGCCGTCGAAAGCGCTTCCGCTGCCAGCACCGCATCAGTCATTGCGCACCCGAGGGTCGGCGATGCGATACGTCAGGTCGACCATCAAGTTGATCAGCACGAAGGCGAAGCCATAGATGAGCATCACGCCCTGCACCAAAGGATAGTCCCGCGACAAGATAGCTTGGACGATCAGGCGTCCGACGCCGGGGAGGCCGAACACCTGCTCGATCACGACGGAACCGCCGAGCGTCGCGGACACAAGGATGCCGATGGCCGTGATGACCGGCAGCAGCGCGTTGGGAAAAGCATGCTGCAGCACCAGCATCGGCTCAGGCAAACCCTTGGCTCTCGCCGTGCGCACGTAGTCCTGGCTCAGGACATCCAGCATCGCCGAGCGGGTCATGCGGGCCAGGAAACCGATCTGAAAAAGCGCCAGGATCGACGCCGGCATGATCAAGGATCGGAACCATCCAAAGGCGCCGTTTGAAAGCGGCGTGTATCCGCCCGTCGGCAACCAGCCTAGTCCGACGCTGAACACGAGCGTAGCCAATACCGCCATCCAGAATGCCGGCACGGAGACACCAATGAGCGCCACCGACATCATCACGGTATCGATCCAGCGGCCCCTGTAGCAGGCAGCGATCACGCCGATGAAAATCCCGATAGGCAACGTAATGGCAATGGAAAGAAGTGTAAGCGAGAGCGTGACAGGTAGACGTTCGAACAGGGCTGAGCTGACGCTTTGATTGAGCATCAGCGAAGATCCGAAATCTCCGCGCGCTAACTGCGACATCCAAAGCAGAAGCCGCTCGATGAACGGCCGGTCAAGGCCCAACCGTTCTCGAACCGCTCGCACTGCTTCCGGAGATGCCTGATCGCCGGCGATAACGACGGCGGGGTCTCCCGGAATGAGGCTCATCAGAAGAAACGCCAGCACGGACACCAACAGGATGACCGGGATGGCCTGAGCCAACTTGAATGGAAGCGAGCGCCGCATCTTGCCTGACCACTGACGCGAGGACGTCGGCCCCGCTCGTTCTCGTCAATCGAGATAAACGTCCCAAAGCTGCAAGATGCCGGCGTAATCAGTTTGATTTTTGACCCGCTTTGCATACCCGGTCAGGCGACCGGAATCGGCGATCTTGATCAGATAACCGTTCCCAAGTACCTCCTGTTGGATTTTCAACCAGGACTGCCGGCGCTTCTCGAGATCGGGTTCGACGAAGAACTGATCGTAAGCCGCATCCAGGGTGTCGTTGCCTTTGATGTTGGGGAACGAATAGAGCAGCGGACGCCATTGCTGCGGACCCAAGATGTGATCGGGACCAAACAGTGTTGTCGACAGATTCCACTCACCTGTTCCGGTCTGCATGTGCGTCGCGTTGGTGGTCCAATCCACGACCCGCACATCGACGTTCATGCCGATCGCTTTCAACTGCTCGGCCACGACCAGCATCGTGCTGCGCATCCACTGATAGTTGCTGTTGGTTTCGATGATCAACTTTTCGTTTTTGTATCCAGCCTTCTGCAGCAATTCCTTGGCCTTGGTCGGATTGCGCTGATCGTACCAAGGCGTCGGTGCCGCAGAACCGATGTAGTAGGGCGTGTTGGGGAACGACATCCACGCGTTCGGCTTTGCGATTGTGCCGACCGCATCCGTTATTTCCTCGATGTTGATCGCCGCAGAAATGGCGCGCCGAATCTCGACGTTGGCCGTCAGGCCGAATTGCGAATTCACGATCACATAGGTGCCGCCGACCGGAAACACTTCCTTGATTGCGAGTTCCGGTCGTGATTCGACGCGACCGCGCAACTCCGGAGGTAGGGACGATGCGAGTTGAACTTCACCGGTTTGCAGGCCGGCGATCCGAGTTGTCGCCTCGGGCATGAAGACGTACTTGACCGCATCCAAATAGACGACCTTGCGGCCCGCGTAACCGTCGCGCCCTGGCGAGGACTCGTCGGGGGTGTAGGCGTCGTTGCGCTTGATAAGCAGGTGACTGTCTTTGACCCACTCGGCAAGTGAGTAGGGTCCGGTGCCGATGATTTCGACGCCGCGCGCTGGCTTGTCCTTTTCGCTTGCGGGCAGCACCATGAACGGAAAAATCGGGGATTTCAAAACATCGAGAAGCACGACGTTCGGCTTTTTAAGCTTCAATATGATCGTGAAATCGTCGGGCGTCTCATACGCTTCGATATCGGAAAGATTCTTCGCGTTCGGGCTGACCTTTTGATACCTCTCGAACGACGCTTTGACGTCGGCAGAAGTCAAAGGCTGGCCGTTGTGGAACTTGATGCCGCGACGAAGCTCGAACCGATAGGACTTGAAATCTTCCGAGGGTGTGGCACTGGCCGCAAGCATCGGCTTGGTCGCATTCTTGTTGTCGAGAGCGACCAAGCCTTCAAAAACGTTATGAATGACCTCCAGTTCGACGGCGCTCGATGAGACGTGCGGGTCAAGCGTTCCAGGGCCGGAAACACTGGCATAGACAAGCGTTCCACCTTTTTTTGCTTGTGCTGCCACAGGACCGATCGCCGATAAACCTGCTAAGGAAGCGAGGCCGACGAGTGCCCCGGCGTTGACGGCGCGTCTGGTGATTGCTGGCATGACTTACTCCGATTGATTTAGGAGAGACGTTTCAACCTTCGCCATCAGTCGGCGTTAGAAAGCGTTGGCGACGGCGGCGAAGGCCTCGTCGGTCACGCACAGTGCTTCATCGATCGTTGCTTCGGTATGCGCGGTAGAAAGAAACATGTTGTGGCGGTGATGGAGGAAGACGCCGCGTTGCAAAGCTTCGGTGCAGAAGCGTGCGCCTTTTGCCCAGTCAGCATCGTTCTCAAACAGCACTGCGGGCATTTGCGGCGGCCCGCTTTGCCTCAGACCGAGACCATATTTGGCAGCTTGCCGGGCGAACCCCTCGCGGAGGCGCAATCCCATGCGCTGCATATGGGCGGGACCGTCGATGGCGACGAGTTCATCGAGAGTGGCGATAGCAGCCGCCATTGAAACCGAGCTGCACCAGAAAGAGCCGGTAACGAAGGCTTTCGACGCAACGTCACGGAAGCGGTCATTGCCGGTCACCGCCGCCAAGGCATATCCGTTGGCGATCGCTTTGCTCCAGGCAGACAGATCCGGACGTACGCCTACGGTTTCCCAACTGCCCCGCAAATCCAGGCGAAAGCCACCGCGCACGTCGTCGAGAATGAGAGCTGCGCCAGTCTGGTCAGCCAATTCGCGAACCCGCCGAGCAAACGGGGGGGTCGGTAATTGCTGGTCGATCCCGATGTCGTGCTTGAAGGCAGATACCAGGATGCCAGCGAGATCACCCGCAGCTTGGTCGACGGCGCGCTCGAGCGACGCGATATCGTTGTAGTCGAATGTGATCAGGTGCGCCCGATCTTCTGTCGTGACGCCGAGAGGATGCGGGGAGCACCAGGGCACTGCGCCGTGATAGGCGCCTTTTGCAGCCAGGATCTTTTTGCGACCGGTCTCACCACGAGCGAGCGTGACGCATGTGGTCGTGGCGTCGGTGCCATTCTTCGCAAAGATCGCCCAGTCTGCATGTGAGACGAGGCCAACCAACTTTTCAGCCAATTCCACCATACGTTCGCTGGGTCCGGTCAGCGTATCTCCGGCGGCTGCTTGGCGGGCTGCCGCTGCGTCAACTCCCGCATGACGGTGACCAACCACGATCGGTCCCCAACTGCACATGAAATCGATGTAGCGACGGCCATCGACGTCCCAGACGTGGCACCCCTCTCCGCGGTCGTAAAATTGCGGATAACCCTGAGGCAAACTGCGGGCGTGCTGGTGGCCATACATACCGCTGGGAACTACGCGCATCGCACGTTCACGCAATGCTGCATCGATCGGTCCGAACGTGTTTGAAATCATGCCGCCACCTTCCTTTTGAATTCAAGTCGCAGACTGCCATCGGGTCGTTCGACGATGGCTGCGCGGCCGTCCTCGATTTGACGGAGAAGCGCTACGAGCTTTGATCCGCCTTCTACGATGTCGTTTCGAATAGCAGCGCTTGCGGCATCGGCATCGCGTTTCCTGATCGCCTTGATGATCGTCAAATGCTGATGATCGCCAGCATAGGTAGGCGGGGCGTGCGGATACAGCAGCTTCAGCAAAGGGCCATTGCGAAGCCAGCAGCCTTCCAAAATCGTTACGAGATCGATGCTTTGCGACGCGCGATATATGAGAAAATGGAAGCGGTAGTTGGCGATTGTCGCGGCCTCGTGCAGTCCGTTGCGCTCGGCGTCGACAAGTTCCTGGTGCAGGCGCGCGAGTTCGCCAAGTTGAGTTCTGGTGATGGTGGCAGTGGCCTTGGCTGTGGCGAGACCTTCCAGAAGAAATCTAATTTCGCGCAATTCGAGATAGCGGGCGAGTGAAAGCTTGACGACGTTGATCGCCTGACCGGGCCTCATCTCCAAGCCGCCGTCCTGGACGAGTTGCATGATCGCCTCGCGCACCGGCGTATCGCTCACCCCCATCGCTCTCGAGAGCTCACGAATGCGCAAGCGTTGTCCCGGCCAGAAGCGTCCGGCCATCAAGGCCTCGCGTAATTGAGTGGACGTCTGCTCGGCCAAATTGACACGACTGTTCGGAACCAACCCGAGCAAACCCTGCTTTTTTGCGACCGCGCTCATGATGGCTCCGGCGGTGGCACGCCTACCGGTTCGACAAGCACGCGCTCAACCGAAGTAGCCGCGATACGATCCCAATCGTAAAGCATCGGCACCATTTCACCGGATGACCATGAGCCGTTCTGATTCATGTACCAGGGACTGTCGGGTTCCCCGGATGCACCGTGAAACACGATCCATTTGCAATTCTCCCAGGCACCGACGTCGAACACATAGCGTGCGAGGGCCGAGTACATCGTCCGCGCTCCAACAGACACGACCGAGCCGGTTGCGAATACGCAATCGTTGTCGCCGCCGACAGCAGCCGACAACCGATCGAGACGCGCTGCAAGATCGGAACGAGCAGGAGACAATTGATGCGCAAATTTCGGCCGGTGCGCCTCGCCCCACGACAGTAGTTGTTCATTCGCGACGTCATCGAGTGCATCGAGCAGCAGATCTTCCCAGTTACCGCCGCGCAGTAGAGAGATGTCGTTCGCGCGCAAAAGGCATGGAACGGCCCACCAGAATTGATTGTTCGGATTTGTCCCCGGTGCGACCTGCGCATAGGGGCTCGACGGCACAGCGTCCAATCCAGCGCGCACGACGGCTCGCTTCGTCAGGGCCTGCCGCACGGCCATGCACGCGGTCGCGGCCAGGCTTCCTGCGTGCATTTCACCATTCCACTCAGCAATGAGTTTGCGAAGTGCTTCGGCCTTTTCGTTTCGACCCACAAGGACTCCGAGGCGTCGCGCGAACTCCAAGCCGGGAATTGAAAACACGTCGCGATGCAACGCCGCCATGTCCTCGACTGTCGCTGGTCCAAGTTGATCCAGGCGTTGCCAAATGCGGCGTGCGCGGTGCGGCGGCATTGCATCGGTGCACAAATAGTGAGGACCACTGCCGGACACGCGATTGTTCGCGGTGACGATACGAGCGCCCGCCGGATTGATCGTCTCCGGCAGGTCGTCCCAGGGGATCATGCCATCCCATTCGTGTTCGCCCGTCCAGCCCGGCACCGGCAACCAACCGTTGGCAGCCGGACGGCGGGGCACTTTTGCACGCACACGATACCCAATGTTACCTCCGCTATCTGCGGCAACAAGATTGTGGTCGATGAGCCCCCAGCCGCGTGTGGCGTCGTAGAGTGAGCGAACGTTGGTCGCCTGCAACATGGGGAGCAAAGCATCGAACGACGTGTCGACATCGCTGAACTGAACCGAGCGCAGCGCGAGGGCGGCTCCACCTGCAGGATCTCCGGCTATGACGGGTCCATGCCGAGTCGATATGACATCGACATCCACGGCTGCTTGACCAGCAACAGCAATTGTTTCGCGGCGCTTGCTAGTGGGCTCCCAAGCGTCGCGAAACAATGCCGACGCACCGTCATCCTTGAAGCGCTCGACGTAGAGATCGTGAATGTCCATGAATGCGTGCGTGACACACCACGCAACCGTGCCGTTGTGGGCGAAGTGCGGGAAACCGGGAACGCCGGGAACCGTCAAGCCGATCGCGTCGAAGTCGTCGCATGCCAGATGCATTTGGGCGTACATGGCAGGCATTTCGAGTACGCGGTGCGGGTCGCCTGCGAGCAACGGTCGCCCTGTGGCAGTAAGCTCCGGGCCAAGCGCCCAGTTGTTGCTGCCGCCACCCGTCACATCGGGAGCAGCCGTGGCAAGGAGTGCGTCGATACCGGGTTTGAGTTGTTCGAGTGCCGCACGGTAGGGGCCGGCTTCAAGTCCCGGCGGCAGGCAAAGGACGTCATTTCCACCATCGTCGAAACGCAATTTGGAAACGCCGTCGGCACCGACGATCGGCAATGAAGCCGCGCGCCACAACTTCCACCAGACAGACCCCATGAGGAACCCGATCTGCCGCATCACTGCGATCGAATGCCAAGGTAGCCACGGCTGCGGCTCGACGCCGAGCAGACCGTACTCGATCGGCCAATTTCCTTCCCGCGTCCGCTTGTTCACGCCATCCGCATAACTCTGCAGCATTGCGCGCGTGTCGGACCGCAAGGCTGCGTAGTCGCGTGCAGACGCGCCGGCGACGTCGACTTGACGGGCGAGGATGTCGCTTTTGAGTGCGCTCGGACCGACCCACTCGGCAAAGCGTCCGGTGCCGCGACGCAGAAGTGCATCCATCTGCCAGCGCCGATCGCGTGCGTGTGCGTAGCCGAGGGCAAAAAATACTGCGGAGGCTGTTCGCGCGCGGATGTGCGGAATGCCCCATTGGTCGCGAAAAATTTCAGCTTGTGACGACGGAGGCATGACACCGTGACCTCAAATGCGCGCGCTGTACTTCAACGGTCTATAGGATATATCATATGAAGGGTGCCGGTGGCGCAAGCGCAATTCAGTCGAATGAGCGAGCGACGTGAGAGGTCGAGAGGCAGACCACATGCAAATTCCTGCTGAGACGTGGCTTGTTGCTCTTGAAGAGAGGCTTGCATCACGTGATGTGAAAGCCGCCGCCCAGTTGTTCGACGCAAACTGCCTGTGGCGCGATTTCATCGCCTTCACCTGGAACATCACAACCCTCGAGAAACAAACTGGCGTTGCGGGCATGCTTGCAGCGCAACTGACCGATGTTGCGCCCTCCAGGTTTCTCATCGACGGCGACATCAAGACGACGGCCGCAGATGCAGAATTCTGGTTCACCTTCGAGACGGCTGCCGGTCGCGGCAGAGGTCACGCTCGTTTGAGGGACGGTGTCTGCCGCACGTTGTTCACGGCATTACGCGAATTGAAGGGCTTCGAGGAAAAGCGAGGGCCAACCCGTGTGGTCGGAACCCAACACGGGGCGATCAAAAATAGGACCACTTGGGCGGATCGGCGCGCAATCGACAGTCAACTCGGCTTAGCAGAACAGCCCTATTGCCTGATCGTGGGCGGTGGCCAAGGCGGTCTTGGACTGGCCGCGCGTCTCAAGCAGATCGGCGTGCCGGCGCTGCTCGTCGATCGATATCCACGAGCAGGGGACGCGTGGCGAAGCCGCTACAGATCACTCTGTCTGCACGACCCGGTCTGGTATGACCACATGCCCTACCTTCCATTTCCGGACCATTGGCCCGTCTTCACGCCGAAAGACAAAATGGGCGACTGGCTCGAGGCGTATGCCTCTATCATGGAGCTGGATTGCTGGTTTTCGACTGAATGTGTGAAGGCGCACTATGATACGTCGAGCGGCGACTGGGCTGTAGACGTCAAACGAGATGGCGAGTCGCATACGCTGCGTCCAAAGCATCTCATTCTAGCGACCGGCATGTCGGGCAAACCAAACAATCCGAACTTCCCAGGACAGAATATTTTCAGAGGCGTCCAGCATCATTCGTCTGCTCATCCCGGCGGTGCCGGATTCTCGGGCAAGCGCTGTGTCGTCGTCGGAGCGAACAACTCGGCGCACGATATCGCGGCGGATCTCTGGGAGCATGGTGCCGACGTAACCATGATCCAGCGCTCACCGACCATGGTCGTGCGCTCCGAAACAATGCAGCGGATCGGCTGGACGATCTATTCCGAAGACGCCGTTGCCAAAGGCATCGATGCGGATAAAGCGGATCTGATGGCAACGTCGACGCCTTACAAGCTGTTGCCCGATGTGCTGAAGCCGGTCGTCGCCAGGATGCGCGACGAGGACGCCGATTTCTATGCGCGGCTGAGCAAGGCAGGCTTTTTGCTCACGTTCGGTGAAGACGAAACGGGCATTGGCCTGATGTATCCACGTCGCGGGTCCGGATATTACATCGACGTGGGCGCGTCAGAACTGATCATCTCCAATCAGATCAAATTGAGAACCGGAGTTGGCGTCGCGCGTCTGACCGAAAACGCGGTCGTGCTGAGCGACGGAACCGCATTGCCAGCGGACCTCGTTGTCTATGCCACCGGCTATGGCACCATGGACAACTGGGCGGCTGCGCTGATCTCCCAAGAAGTTGCCGACAAAGTTGGCCAATGTTGGGGAATCGGTTCGGGCACCGAGCGCGATCCCGGGCCCTGGGCCGGCGAGTTGCGCAACATGTGGAAACCGACAGCACAAGAAGGCCTGTGGTTCCATGGCGGCAATCTTGCACAATCACGCCATTTCTCGCGCTATGTCGCGATCCAGATGAAGGCCCGATACGAAGGTTTGCGCACGCGAGTGTATCGAACGCCCAGCTGATTGCGCTCGAGTTCGCCAGGAACGGATTTGTAAATGGCCCTGCTGGATGTCGATCAACTTCAGATCCGCTTCGCCGATCGTGCAGGCGAGAAGCGAGCCGTGGATGGGCTTTCGTTTTCGGTCGAAGCCGGTCAGACATTGGCGATCGTGGGTGAATCAGGATGCGGCAAGTCGGTGACGGCCATGTCCATCCTGCAACTGCTGCCCCAGCCGCCTGCGAAAGTTACCGGTACCGTCCGCTTCCGTGGGCAGGACTTGCTATCGTGCGCTCAAAGCGACATCCGAGCTATTCGCGGCAACGAAATCAGCATGATTTTTCAAGAGCCGATGACGAGCCTCAATCCAGTTCTGACTGTCGGACGGCAAATATCGGAAACGCTTCGGTTGCATCGGGGTTTGGCGAAGCGGCAAGCGCGCCAACAGGCGATCGAGCTGCTGTCGACCGTTGGAATTCCCGAACCGCAGCGGCGTGTCGACGAATACCCCCATCAGATGTCCGGTGGAATGCGGCAGAGGGTCATGATCGCGATGGCACTGTCATGCTCGCCGAAGCTGTTGATCGCCGACGAGCCGACGACGGCGCTCGACGTGACGATCCAGGCGCAGATCATCGATCTGATGAAGGATTTGCGCACGCGCGTGGGCGCCGCAATCATGCTCATCACACACGATCTCGGTGTCGTCGCCGACATGGCGGACCATGTGGTCGTCATGTATGCGGGGCGCAAGGTCGAAGAGGCACCGTTGCGCGCGCTGTTCACCGCGCCTCGACACCCCTACACGATCGGGCTGTTGGGTGCGATTCCGAAACTAGGTCGCACGCGCGGACAAGACACCGCGCGGCTCGCTGAAATTCCCGGTCGTGTTCCGATCCTGCGCGGCCCGAGTGCCGGTTGCGTTTTTGCGAGCCGTTGTGCGCATGCCGATCCACTTTGCCGGACCGTTGAGCCGCAACTGCAGACGTTCTCCCCCGGCCATATCGCCGCCTGCCATCACCCTCGCGGGGACACGCAGCCATCATGAGCGCCCCCATTCTCGAAGTCCGGAATATCAAGAAGCATTTCCCCGTCGGGTCGCAATCGCTGCTCGGATCCAAACAACGGGTCTATGCCGTCGACGGCGTTTCATTTTCGATTGCCCGTGGCGAGACATTGTCGCTGGTAGGTGAATCGGGGTGCGGAAAGTCCACCGTTGGTAAGGCGATCCTTCGCCTTTTCGATCTCACGGACGGCGAACTCCATCTCGATGGGCACCGCATCGACCGCATGTCTGCGAAGGATCTGCGGCCATTGCGCAAGAACATGCAGGTCATATTTCAGGATCCGTATTCGAGTCTCAATCCGCGCATGCGCGTGCGCGACATCATCGCTGAACCACTGGTTTGTTTTGGTTTGGTGCATAGACGCGCCGACATCGATCGCGAAGTAGCGGGGCTGTTGGAAAAAGTCGGTCTGCCCCGGGAATCGGCGGAGCGGTGGCCGCACGAGTTTTCCGGCGGACAGCGGCAGCGCATCTGCATTGCACGCGCGCTCGCAGCCAAACCCGAATTGATCGTCTGTGACGAGGCCGTCTCGGCGCTCGATGTTTCGGTCAAGGCACAGATCGTCAACCTCCTAGCGGATCTGCAGCGCGATCTCGGATTAGCGCTGCTGTTCATCAGTCACGACCTCGCCATCGTCGAGCATATGACCCATCGCGTGGCGGTGATGTATCTCGGTCGCATCGTCGAAATCGGCACGCGCGACGAGATTTTCCACGCGCCGCGCCATCCATACACGCAGGCATTGCTGTCTGCAGTGCCGGTGCCCGACGTTTCAGAAAGACGCCAGCGCATCCAATTGAAGGGAGAGGTTCCTAGTCCTGTTCATCCGCCCAGTGGCTGCCACTTCCACCCACGCTGTGCACACGCGATGGAGCACTGTACGCAGAATACGCCGGGTTTTCGCGATCTCTCATCCACCCATCGAGCGGCGTGCCATTTGCTTGACCCGCAAGACTGAGCAAGGCAAGTGCGCCAACGTGGGTAAACACAGCAAGCTCTGGCGCTGAGTGCAAAGGCACTTGTAGTCGCGCAAGCCTTCGGCGCTAAGGCCGTATTGGTCAAGCTGCGGAACAACCTAGCTTTGATCGACCCGGATTGTTTTCGAAGACCGCACAACGTTTCCAAAAGCACATCAAGTCTGCGCACCCACGCATTGCCTGTTCGCCGATAGATCAGTACCGCCTTGGTGCGACGTCACCAGTGCGTGCCGAATTTCGCGGGGTCGAGGCCGATGCTGGCAACTCATTCCTGAACCAGCCGTGCATACTGCCTAGTGGTCAATCCGCGCTTGTGACAGGGCTATTTCAGTCAATTCGACTACGCTCTGTGCCACCTGGATCAGGCTGCCCCACGCAGGGCCTATATCGAAGTTCCCGACGAACTTGAAGGTGAGTGCCATTCTCATACCTCGGATGGAACGGCCTCTCTCCACAAGCTGATCAAGTTCGAGAATTTAAGTATCGCTCCTCGTCGCGCAAAAGTCGGCGAGCCCCTCGTAGTATCTGGATTCGGCTGCTTTTATGCCACTTCGCAGGCCATCGACCATCAGCTTCGCGCTGGCATTCTCGCGGTGGGCGCGCTCTCGAACAACTATTTCATCTTCGGGCAGCGTTGGGCACGGACCGGCGGAATCCTATGCCCGGGCGACAGTGGTGGTGCCGCCTACGCCCTGTCGACCCCTGATCCCTACGATCGGCGCGAAATCGTCGGTGTAAATTCGGCGAGCATCCCACAATACGGCCTTTCATACGTCGCGCGCACCGGAACCGCAGCATTTGTGCGATTTCTGCGGTCTTGGCGATTGAAATGGCCCGACGCAATGATTTGCGGAATTGACCGGCGCATGGGGGACCTATGTCACAAGTAGAGCCTGTCGCCCGGCACGCGAACAGCTGACGCCCGTGCCAAGGGGCGATCATTTTCGACCGAATGGAGCGCGTTGTCATGTTGCTTACCCGCCTGTTGATCCTTGCAGCCTTGGCGTTAATCCCTCTCGGAGAAGTGATGGCGGCGGACGCGGACAAAGATCTTGATCCGATGACCCCGCCCATGCGGGATCTCCTGGACAGGCGACTTCGCAGCGCGGCTGGACTGCCTATCTTCGCTCGGGACCCTAGGTTCGCTCTGAAAGTCGAGAGCGTCGTCAATAAATGTGCGGTCTGGGATGCCGTGCCAATCAAGGGCTGCTTCATGGGCGACCCAAGCAGCGACACGGAGCGAAAACTTCGCGCCAAATTGCAAGCAGCTGCGGAAAAGTGGGCCGAGGGCCGTGCGCCGTTATTTGATTTCGGACTGGGGCCAACGTTTCGGACGTGCGACCCGTCGACGACATTCCAGGTTCGAGTTGCTTTTGTGACGAACGAATTCGACAGTTGGGGTTGTGTCGGGCGGAACAGCCTCGATGAGAGCCTCGAGTGCGGAAGACGTCGCACTCCAGTGTCCGCTGTCAGAGGCCTAGCTACCGCGTCGGTCCCAATGATCATGCGGATAAAAATTTTTCCCCCCGATGTCCGGAATCTCTGCACTGCGAAGTCGGCTGCTATCGCAGAGCATTCCGATCCAAGCTGAAGACTTTGACGAGAGAAATCTCCCCTTTCGGGGTAACCGTCACGGCTCTGGTCCCGTCAATCCGGCGCAACCAGCCCTGTTCGAAGCCGTGGAGGCAGATGGCAGCGCCGAGACGGCCGGCGAGGTGCGGCCGACGCTCGCTCCAGTCCAGGCACATCCGGCAGAGCGGGCGGCTAACCAGCCGGCCCTTGGTCGCGTCAGGTAGCATGATGCCGGCCTCGGCAAAAAAGCGCGCGCCGGCATCCGTGACGAGTCCGGCCTCGTCCTGAACCTCGACGTGGCCCTTTGCGACCAGCGCATCGGCGATGGTGACGCCCAAGCGCCCTGCGAGATGATCGTAGCAGGTGCGCGCGTACCTGAGCGCCTTGTCACGCGGTCCGGTGCGCGGCGCACGCTTTGCCCAATCCTTGGCGCTTGCGTGCTGCATCAGCCCCTCGAGCATGCGCGCGACGCTTGAGTTTGTGAGGCGGTGATAGCGGTGCCGGCCCTGACGCTCGACGCTTATCAGCTCGACCGCGAGCAGGCGTGCCAGATGCGTGCTCGCCGTCTGCGCGGTGACACCGGCGACGCCTGCCAGCTCCGCCGCGGTCAACGCGCGGCCGTCCATCAACACGGTCAGCATGGCGGCACGCGCCGGCTCGCCGATGACGGCGGCAACCTCGGCAATCCGGTTCGGGCTGACCATCTCCGTCTCCATCGTCTCTGACGTGCGCCATTCTTGCATCGTCAGCCTACCCGATGCTTCGATCGACGTCGAAGCATCAACCTGCGCGGCCGTGCGATTAAGCCACCCTGCCAACTACAGAGCGAGGCGACACCATGATCACTTGCATCATCCGCTACCACATTGACCCCACTCGGAAGGAACTGTTTGAGGAGTATGCGCGCAACTGGGGGCGAGCGATCCCTCGCTGCGGCGCCGACCTTATCGGCTACTATGCGCCGCACGAAGGGTCGACGACGCTCGCCTATGGCATCTATGCGATCGACAGCCTTGCGGCCTATGAGCAGTACAAGACGCGGCTCGCAGCCGACCCCGTGGCGCAACAGAACTATGCCTTCGCCAAACGTGAGCGCTTCATTACGCGCGAGGATCGCACATTCGTGAAGTTGGCATCTGCGCCGCACGCGCCGCTGGTGCGGCCATGATCGCTGTGATTTTCGAGGCGATCCCAGCCTACGGTCAGCAGGTTCCTGCAGACAACCGTACATCGCACAGCACGAGCGCCACGAACAACTTATGAGCACCACCACCCGCCCCTTTTTCGGTTGGCGCGTCGTCGCCGCGACGTTCGTGCTCGCCACATTCGGCTGGGGCGTCGGCTTTTATGGCCCACCGATCTACTTGCACGCCGTGGTCGAGCGCACGGGTTGGTCGGTGGCGCTCGTCTCGGCGGCGGTGACGGTGCACTTCCTCGTCGGCGTACCGGTGGTCGCCAACATGCCCCGGCTCTATCGACGCTTTGGCTTGCCCATCGTGACCAGCATCGGCGCCCTGCTGCTCGCCGTCGGCGTGCTCGGTTGGGCACTCGCCGTTGAGCCCTGGCACCTGTTCGCCGCGGCGCTGCTCAGCGGCTGTGGCTGGGTGACGATGGGGGCTGCGGCCGTGAACGCGCTCGTGGCGCAGTGGTTCGTGCGCGCGCGCCCGGCGGCACTGGCTATGGCGTACAACGGCGCGAGCATCGGCGGCGTTGTGTTCTCGCCGCTCTGGGTCGCGCTGATCGCGGCGCTCGGCTTCGTTGGTGGCGCGGCGGTGGTCGGCGTCATTATGGTGCTCGTGATGCTCGCCCTCTCGGCGCTGGTGTTCTCGCGCACCCCGGAGAGCATCGGCCAAGCCCCTGACGGTGACGCGCCGGGACGGCCGGTATCAAGCGTGACGTCTCCCAATGCGCGGCCGCTGCCCGGAGGCGCGTTGTGGCGCGACCGCACCTTCCGCACGCTCGCGGCCGCCATGGCTCTGAGCCTGTTTGCTCAGATCGGTCTGTTGGCCCATCTCTACTCACTGCTGGTGCCGGCGATCGGCAAGCAAGGTGCGGGTCTCGCCATGGGTTTCGCGACTGCGTGCGCCATTGGCGGCCGAACTATCGTCGGCTGGCTGATGCCCCCCGGCGCAGATCGCCGCTCGCTCGCCGCCATCAACCTCGCGATCCAAGTGGCAGGCTCGTTGGCTCTACTCACCGCAGGCGGAACGAGTGTCACCCTGCTGATGCTAGGCGTTGCTCTGTTCGGCGCCGGCATCGGCAACGTCACGTCGCTGCCGCCGCTCATCGCGCAGGTCGAGTTCGTGAAGGAGGACGCTACCCGCGTCGTGCCGCTGATCGTTGCCATCGGACAAGCCACCTACGCGTTCGCGCCGGCGGCGTACGGGGTGCTGCGCGCGGTTGAGAGCTGGGGCGGTGCGATGGGAGCGCCCGGCGCGCTCCTGTTCGTCGCTGCTGCCGCGGTTCAAGTCGGAGCGATAGCGTGCTTCTTGAGCGGCCGGAAGCGAAGTGAATAATGACAAGGCGGCGCCGTCTGATTTATGCGTCACGCCTAAGCAGCGCCCATGCATTGCCGTTCACTTCAGCAGCCGTTGCAATTCGGCTTTGAACCGCACGTGGTCGGAGTCAGGACCAACGTAGATGGTCTGTGCAAGTGTCCAATGCCGGTCGAGAAGAAACGCGTGAACCGTGTGATCCATCGTGTAGTCGGTAGCGGTGGGTTGCTTGGAGAAAGTCGCGCCGACACCTGAAGCCAGGTTGGCGATTTGGCTACTCGAACCCGTCAAGGCGATTATTCGCTCGTCGAAACTGCCGACGTACTCTTTTAGAACAGCCGAGGTGTCCCGTTCTGGATCGACAGTTACAAAGACAAAATTGATCTGATCGGAGACCGGTCCGAGCTCTTCCATGATCTGCGCGAGTTCATACAGCGTCGTTGGACAGACAACAGGGCAGCGGGTGAAGCCGAACTGGACGAGCGTCGGACGCCCCTGCAAGCTCAGGTCGGTGACAGGCTTGTCATTTTGGTCGAACAGCGAGAAATGTGGGCCGGCACTTTTACCTTCGGCCACCGCTGCGGGTGGAGACATCAGGGTCAGACAGGCAATTGTAAGGGCCGCGAGAAGCTCCTTGGCACGTTCACGTCGACCAAACGCCATTTCAACTGACCCACTCTACGCCTCTCGATAAATCTCTATTCGCAAAAAGCTTGCCAACGACGCTTACTTTGCCAGCCGGCCGAGAATAGACAATCGCGACATCGCGACTCGCAAGGGCATTTTCTTGTGGGAGATCATGCGGCCAGCAGCGCTTTGCATTCCTTGACCATCGATGCGCACGCCTCCGCGCAGTTCTTGCATTCTTTGTGATGGAATTCGTGCTTGCGGCACTCCGTTTCGCAGTCGACGCAAACGTCTGCGCAGACCTTGACCAGTTCCTTCAGTCGCTTGGCGTCCTGCAAGGCGAGTTTAACGACTGCGCTGCAGACTGGCAGCATGACGTTGACCGTACGCATGCAGTCCAAGCTGGAAACATCGCCCGCCGTTGAAAGTTTGATGCAATGTTTCCGGCAGATTTCACCGATCTCGCCGCATTTCCTGGACGCGTCGATCAAGCCTTGAAATTTGGAACTCATGACGACTTTGGGCAAAGACTTCCGGGCAACGGCCGCCTTGGGTGCAATCGTCTGCGCCTCGGCCGCGAGGGGGAGCGCGACGGTTCCTAGAAGGGTTGTGACGTTGACGAAAAATAACGCCTTGTAACTGCATGATCATATTTCGAATTCGACATCAGCTCATCCCTCAAACGATCAAATCGCAACAAGCAATTTAACAACCATTAAATCGTAACTCAGCGCACAAATATGGTCTATTGCCGATGTCGCAAGCTCTTCACAACCCCGGCCGGCACAAGAGGGCGCCGTCGATGCCAATCAGTTGTTAGCGAGTTGATGTCACAATGAATGCTGCGTCATTCCACAGCAGATGACGTGAGGACCGTCATGCAACCGCGACTACCCACGCAGCACTGGCGAATTTTCCTCAGTCGACTGCCCAGCGCATCGATCCCGCGCGCGTTCCGGCCGACCAATATGGCGCCACGCGACGAGAGCGGCTTCGTCCTGATTGCCGTAATCGGCATTCTGCTTTTATTGGCAATTCTCGTCTCCAGCCTTACTTCGACCTCCAGCACCGAAATGAAAGTGAGTGCCGCACGAACGTTGCACTCCGAACTGCAGGCTTTGGCGGACGGCATGGCGCGTCTCACTGCCTATCGCCTCGCCGAAGCACGGCTTGCGACCAATGCCGTCCCGAGCACCGTTGCCGACGGCGAGCCGCTGTATTGCCGCGACGGGAAGTTGGCCGTGGAGATCCGCATCAGGGACGTCAACGGCCTCATCGATATCAACTATGCGTCTGTCGACCTCCTGGAAATTCTTCTACGGGGAGTTGGCGTCGACGCCGCGCGTGCGTCACGCATTGCTGCCGCCATCGTTGATTTTCGCGACCCGGACGACATACCGCTCCCGGGTGGCGCAGAAGCGGCGGAATATGCGCAAGCTCAGCGCCCATTCGGCCCGAAGAATGCCCCGTTCGAGACGACCACTGAACTCGACCAGGTGCTTGGCATGACGCCGGAGTTACTTTCGGAGTTGCTGCCGCTCGTGACGGTTCACGCCCGCTCGCCCCGGATCGATCCAGCAGCCGCACCGCTGGACCTACTGCAGGCATTGACGCGCGGTAAATACGGGGCCGAGACGATGCTCACGGCGCGCGACCAGTTCAAGCCATTTGATCAGATACCGATGCGAACGATCACACGCAGCGGTGTACAATCCAGAACCCGTGTGCAGATTTTTGCGATCCAAGCAACGGTCGCTGCGGCCGGCGATGGAAAAATCTCACGAAATGTCGTCGTTGAATTGATGTCGAGTGCGCAGACTGGCCTGGTCGTTCGAGAATGGGCTCAGCGCTCGACTAAAGTGCGCGCGTCGCGCGCGTGGCCTGCCACCATGCCGACGTGCGAGACGGCACAGTAAATAGCAAAACGCAGCGGGCCCGAGCGACTTCGTCGCCCGGGCCCGATTTTGCCATCACCGGAGAACCTGTTGGTTTTACCAGGGACGCGAGACCTGCGGACTCGTGGAGTTGCCGTCCTTGCCATTCTCGCCGTACACGAGGAAACCCATGTGCCAGAAATTGTTGGGAATGACCGGGAAGCCAGCGAGTGTATTTTCCGGGAAGATATATTCGCCGACCGGAGCCATGTACTGGCCCGAGTATAGTCCGTTGGCGAATTGCGCGCTTTCGAGGCAGGACGATGCTGCTGGAACGACGGGAGTTGCCGCCCGCACCGGCATCAAATGACCAACCCCGCTGCTACCCGGACCGGCGCCCGTCACATCTGGCCTGAAGCCGTTGATGTCAAAGAAGGCGCCGCTGTTGATCACTGCGCCAGGAGTGCCGTCTATGGCACGAGCCCCTGTATCCAGGTTTTTTGACGGGACGACTGGGAAGCCGGCACGTGACGACACGGTTCCCGATGCTGCCGGTGCGCAGAGCGAGCGCAGAACGGCGCGCACGTAGCGTGTCGGAGACTGCGTTACCGCGCAGCCCTGGCTGCCGCCGATCGTCAGTCCACCAGCAGCACACGGACCGCCGTTGGCATCGATTTGCGGGACCTTGTTGGCGCGGATGCGTGCGCGGCCCGGCTGCGGGCCGATGAACTGCGTGTAGATCCCGCCACCGAAGGCACTCGCCTGCGCAACAGATTGACTGGGAACTGTGACACCGCGTGCAGGCTGGCCTGCCTGATCGGCGAGCGTGCCGGTCATCGTTTCAGGTGTGATCCAACGGAAGTACTCGTTGGGCGTCGCTGGAGCGGCGGCCAGTGCACTGTCGGGCACGACGCATGGTCCACCCAGACAGGCGGGAAACCCGGCGCGTAGGGCACCCACAGGAAGACTGAAGCCTTTATCGTCCATGTAGATGTCGACGATCGACGCGATGTCGCTCGTGGAAGATTCGAGGAAGATGCGCGCCGTCGACTCGACGCCTGGCAATGCGGCTGCGACCGTTGTGGCGACCGGATCGATGCCGATGCCCATCTCGCCGATGGCGATGTAGGCCGGCAGCGTACCGGGCTGCGTGTAGATGCCGACATTGGCATCGATGGTGTGCACCCAGATGATATCCGTCGTTGTCGGGGCTGGAGCGCCTAAACCCGGGGCGGGGGCAGTTGCTGCGCCGCCGCGAACGAGCGTGCCTTGCCACGTGATGAAATCGCCAACCTCGAACGGCGCCTGCAAGCGTGGATCGGGATCGCTGCCCGGCGTTGCGATTTTGTCGGTGATCGCGCCGCCGCCGCCGGAAGCTGCGGCGAACGAACCGGTGCCGGGCATGTTCGACAGCGCCTTCATCACGAAGGCATTGCAGAAGCCGCCGGGGCCGGGCGCGCGCGGAAGGTCACCAGCGACCCGGAACGTGACTCCGGCGTCGGCGAAAATCCGGCAACCGGCCCGCGGCCGATTGATCTGCGGGCAATCCGGATCGTCCGGAAAACCGCCGGTGCGCGAATAGGTGCCCGTGCCGACTGCATTGCCATTGGGTCGATCACGCGGCACGCACATCGGATAACCAGTGGCAGCAGCCTTGATCGTCGGGTTGGCGTCGTCGACGCTGAAACGCGCGTCGACCGACGACTGAGCCTGGCTGAAGCGCCCTCTAGGATCATTGATCAGCAGGCGCGTGATGCTGCTGCTGTTGCTTACATAGATCGAGCCGTCGGTGTAATCGATGAAGGAGATGTAACCACTGCCGGAATTGGTCGACTGCTGGTTGATGTGGACAAGTGCGGCGACATGCGCGTTGCCGGCACCGGCAGCGGCCGCACCAGCCGCCACGATGTTGCCGTCCAACGAAATTTCGACACCGGGATAGAGGCGTGGGCTGCCCGCAGCACGAGGAGTACCACCGGTTCCATCGACCGAGATTGCTGGTCCAACCGCGCTCACGCCGCAGACGGCATCAGCCCATGTCAGCGTGTTGGCGGGATATTGCACGATAGTATTGGTCGGGATCGTAATGATAATTCCGTTGACCGTGACCGTGCCGCCAAATGTCGATTGCACCGGCACAGCCCGCGCCTGATTGGAAAGTGTGGTGGCGCACGTCGGATCGCCGGTGACAGTCAGGTTCTGGATGAACCCCGTGATCGCAAATCCGTTCGATTGGTTGCTCGAGAGGAGCGGTGAGGCGCCTCCTGGAGCCGGAAAATTCGGCAGCACTGGTCCGGCTGGAGGCACGATGCATGCGGTTACGCCGCCCACAATACCGGTCGTTGGGCACGCGCCGACTGGCGGTGCGCCGCCACCGCCGCCACCACCAGCCGGGGGTCTTGCCGTGCCACCCTTCGCGAAAGCATCGAAGCTATCGACGGAAAGCGAAAACACAAGCGCTAGCGCTAGCGCGTTAGCCGATCCGATCCGCATGAACCTGCCAAGCGTCATCCTGTTTCCGTTGCAGCTCATTTTACCCTCTCCAAACAACCCACGCGACACTGTATAATTCGGTTACCGATCGGCGCGTCTGCCGATCAGTACGTTTTTGGTCTCAATTTCAGCTTCGAATTATTGGATCATGATATTCATACTTTTTCAAAAATATTCGTTGCTAAATATTAATGTGGAAACGTTGTATGCTCTTCGGCCGCGATCTAATGCTGATGAAAAGTGCGCGCTTTCCGGTCGGGTTCGACAACGGCCGTCGCACCTCTGGCGGAGGCCGACTGCCGTGTTGTCTGAACTTCGAGATAGGAAATCAAATCTGCAGCATCGGCCTCAGCGAGCCCTAATGTCGGCATGCGGACGCTGCGAAACCGGGCTGACAGTTCCATCGCGATGGGATCGCGCTTCGCGCGCATTTGCTCGGGCGCCATGATGTAATTGGCAAGCCAAGACCGCTCACGACGCTGGGTGACGCCCAGCAAATCTGGCCCTATGCGAGTTTGCCCCAACGCATGACACGCAGCACACGCGCGCGTAAACAACGCCTGCCCCGGCAGCACATCGGAATCCGGAACCACTTTTGCCGCATCGGTATTCGTCTGCCGCGCGATAGCACGACGTTTTGCCGGGTCCATCCCCTCGATCGTCATGGTTAGAACTTTTATATCGGTGAATGCCGAATCTCTGGCCCAGTCGCCGGTACGGTCGTTACCAAGCACGATTTCATTTCGATGCTCGGAGAGATCACGGCTTCGCTCACCCATTTTGTAGTTTATCAGCCTGATGTCGTCCGGCTTGCCAGTGATGAATGTCCAGCCAGGGCGCGCGCCGAATGCTTCCGCATGTTCCTTCAACCGTTGCGGCGTGTCGTTTTCCGGATCTATCGAAATCGAAACGAAGAAAACGTCACGCCCGACGGCGTCGCCCAGGCGCTCTTGCACTTGCGCCAGACGGGCCGTGACAAGGGGGCAGATGTCACGGCACGTCGTATAAATGAAGCTGACGACAACAGTCTTGCCACGAAGGACGTCGTCGTAGAATTTGAGCGTTTTTCCGTCTTGGTCGACGACATCGACGTTGGGAAAATAGTTGCGCCCATAATGGGACGTCTCTGCGCTCGCACATTCGACCGCAGTCAAAAATGCGAGTGCAGTGACGCTGGTCTTGACCAATTTGGCAAATGAATATTCCACGATTCTTCCTTCGCGCCAGACTGAGAACCAATGTGCTCTGGTCGGGTCCGCATGCGTTTCGGGCTCTTGGTCAAACTACCCCTTACCCTTTGCTTTGGTCGCGGCGGCCTGCTGTGCGCGTGGATCGCCTTCGGGCAGGATCTCGGAGTCCTTCCACCGCACGCCGCCTTCGGTCGGAACCGGCGTCGGTGTGACAAACCGTTGCGGATCTGTACTATCGGCCCCACGCAGCAACTGGTAGCGCAGCAGCATCGCGAAATCTTCGTGTACCGTGTTGTGGCAATGATTGACGTACGCGCCGCCGAATTCGCCGAAGCGAACTTGGAAAGTAACCTGGCCCGACGGTCGCAAACGCCACACGTCTTTGCGCACCAGTTTCTCAGTCTCCGGCATGAATGCCCCGCCGCGATTGAGCGTGATCCCCTCCTCGAAGTGCAGATGGATCGGATGATCCCAGCCGCCGCCGCCGTTCACGAGCGTCCACAGCTCCACTTCACCCGGCTGCGGGATCAATGCGGATATGCGCGTCGCATTAAGTGAGTGGGCCGCTTGCCCATTGATCTTGATCGACCAGGGGAAATTCTCGGCCGGGCCACAATCAGGGATGCATTGGCCATCCGTCGTCTTACGCGAATCTCCTTGCGAACGGACGAAC
Source organism: Hyphomicrobiaceae bacterium (assembly GCA_031365465.1). GTDB lineage: Bacteria > Pseudomonadota > Alphaproteobacteria > Rhizobiales > Hyphomicrobiaceae > JABFRJ01. The sequence goes on along the minus strand of JANLYD010000279.1, from coordinate 2,615 downwards.
TCGATCGTGCGGGTGCGCACAGCTGGTTGAATAGGAACTTGCTCGGTGAGTTGCTTGCCCGCATCCTTGTCCCAGAAGTCCGAGCTTGCATCCGGTGCCAGGGCGCCGATGCGGAACTCCAGGATCTTGCCGACGGCAGGATCTGCGGAAATACCCCGCATGGCAGAGCCGATCGAAACTGCTCCGTCCGGCTTTCGACCATTTGTTTGCTGCAGCACGTTGACCAGATACATCCTCTGCACGCCGCGTGCCTTGGCGATTTTGAAATCGACTACGATGTCGTAGCGTTCGGCCACGCCTTGCTCATCGAGCGTTCCATCGAGAATGGCAATCGGGCGATTGACGAAGTTACCGTCGTTGGCCACGAAGTGGAACGGAACCGCTTTGCCGTCCTGATCAACGACCGCAAGCTTGATAAAGCGAGACATGGAAGCGTTCAAAATTCGGAAGCGATAGCGCCGCGCCTTCACTTCCATGAACGGGTAGTAAGATCCATTGACGGCCAGTATATCGCCGAGAAATCCATCGGTGTCGAAAATGTCAAAGAACAATTGCGCTCTTTGATCCAAGGCCGGATTCGAAACCGTAAGGTTGATGTCGTAGTCGAGATTGCCCCAGTCCTCCGAAGTGCCACTCGGCAGGCGCAAATTGACGCCGTCCTCGATGCCTTCGTTACCGCGATCAGGACCGCTGTACATGTTGACCATGCCGAAGTTGCCCTTGTGGACATTTTCAGCGGTGAAGAAGAAGCGGTGATCGTGGAACCACATCGTGCCCTGGATCTCGCGGAAGTCGCCTTCGACCTTTTCAAGGCCACCCTTCCCGTCGGGCGTTGACGCTCGGCGATCATCGGGTTTGAAGTCCTTGTCCATGCGCTGCTGGTAGCTTTTCCAGTCCCGGCGAGCCAGAACCGAACTCCAATGATAATCGTAAAATGTGCCGGGGAAATGATAGGCGTTGCACGCGCCATCACTCTCGGCCCCGTTGTGCGCATTGTGATAGTGCGTCGAGATCTCGTTGCGGCCGAAGCCCCCATTCAATTCGCGATCGACGGGCAGGTCATTGTAGATGCGGGTGACGACCGGTTCGTTGTAGCGGACGCGGATGAGCGGTGCCGTCATATTGCCCGTCTGGTTTCCATAGTACCCGGCCGGCTTGGATGCGTCAGGTCCCGACGAACTCTTCCATGTTGTGTTGTACCGAGAACCGAAACTCCAGACGTTGTTGGCATCCTGGGCGGGAAGACCCGGGTGAAACGAGCTGCCACCCTTGATTTGACCGAGAGACAACAGATATCCGACTTTCGGCGGCAGTTCGCCCCATCGTTGATGGGCAAAATAGTCGCCGTCGCTTCTCAGGCCGGGGCGACCTTCCATCGGACCGAGCCCCGATATCGGATTGACGCACGAAAACTGGTTACCGGACGTATCCGTATAGGGCAGGTTTGCGTTGAAGCGCGAATGGTAGGACGTGCGGCAAGCCTCCGGCATATTGGCCAAGGGTGTGGTCGTACGGGGGTGACAGAATGCGAATTCCGTCTCGGTTTGATTCGTCGCGGGATCTGAATACCGAGTGCCTGTTAGCGGCAACGGCGTCTGCAAATTCAGTCGCGGCATCGGTTGCGTAAACTTGAGGCCGGGCGGCACCGGACTAGGCGGCGTGCCCGTTGGAATGGCAGCAAACGCGCTGCGCGCAAATGGACTGAGGCCGTTCTTCAGCGCCATCGTACCGGCGGTCGTCAGCAATCCCCAGCGGAGGAGGTCACGCTTGGTGATTTGGCCATCTGCCAGCGCCTTGACGATTTCCCGACGATTGTTTCGGGCAAGCTCAGCTTCCCGCAATTGTGCTTTTGATGCATTACGTAAAAAATACATTTTTTTGTCTGCCCCAAATCAATAGATGACAGGAAAAGCCAGTTTATATTTCTGCCTATCGCTACTGAATTCCCTACCAATTTATTACACATTTCAGAGAAATATCTAGAGTTAGTCACCTACGCGGTTAACACAAGATACCGCGTGCTTAACGGACATCATTTACTACCGGTTGATCGGTGTGGTGACTTGGACTTGCACTTCCGATTCTTGGGCGGGCGCAATATTTCTGGCCGGTAACTCGCATTTCAACAGTACACCACCTGGCAGCGCCGACAGTAGAGCTTCGATCTTGTCCGCAGGAGCGCCCGGCGAGCCATCTGATTCAGCGCATGCCAGTGCTTTTGGCCGCGGTCGTTTCGACTCGGTGCAGGCGATCGAGACAGTCGTGTCCTCGCCCACGGTATTGATGCCGATACAGGTGTCGACAGCACTTGCCGAAGCGACGCCCTGGTCTTTTGGTGCATCGGCTCGTGACGGTGCAGCCTCGACCTTTCGGCCTGGTTGCAAAGTCGCGGCGCGGCGGTCCGTCAGCGAAGTCGCGGGCTTGCGGTCGGCCGAAGCAATCGGCTGAGATCTGGATGATTGCGGCGTGCTTGGTTCGATGTAAAGCGACTGTCCTTGTGCAGGAGTAGGCGGAGTAGGAGGCTTCGGAGGCGGAGGCGGAGGCGGAGGAGGCGGAGGCGGCGGAGGCGGCGGAGGCGGAGGCGGAGGCGGAGGCGGAGGCGGAGGCGGAGGGGG
>JANLYD010000178.1:0-6849 GCA_031365465.1 Hyphomicrobiaceae bacterium | reverse complement strand
CTGCTGCACCGCGTGTTTGTGCGGACCGGTCTCGATGTGGACGCCGTTTTCGAGGAAGATATCGGCGGCCTGCAAAATGTGCTCGCGCTGGTCGACAGCGTAGGTGATGTGATGAAATCGGCCGCGCGCCGAGGTGCTGTCACGAGTATAGGCCACGTCGTACGACTTGTTGTTGACCGTGAACCAGCAGCCGGCAACCGCGCCGCTGTCGAGTACGATCTGCTCGGTGACCCGGCTTCCCAGCGCCTGCGGCAGGAAATCACGGATGGCGCCAACATCCTGCGCCAGCAGATTGAAATGATCGAGGCGCCGTACCCCGACACCGCGCCCATGCGCGCGCTGCGCTTGATTTTTCAACGCCGGCCGTTCGTGCGGCGGCGCTTCATAGCGCTTGGTTTCATAATAGATTTCGAACACGTGATTGTCGGGATCGCGGAAGCGATAGGCGGGACCGTGCCCGAGATCACCATCTGTCCAACCGATCCCCGCACCCAGCTTCTCGATCGCCGCAACCCGCCGCAACAATGCTTGAGGCGACGATGCGCGATAGCTCGCGTGCGCGATCCCCGTGGTGTCCGACGCCGTCAACTTGAGCGTATGGAACTCGTAGTCGTCGAATGCGCGCAAATACACCGAGTTGCCCTCGCGCCCGCTCTCGGTCAGCCCGAGAATGTTGACGAAGAAATCGAGGCTCTGCTCGGGCTTGTTCGTCAACAACTCGAGATGCGCCAGATGCGCAATGTCGTAACAGGGTTCGCTCGTCATCATCGGTTCGCTTTGTTGGTTTTGAATTGCAGCGAGTGAGGCAAGCTCGCGCTAACCCAGCACTTCGAGGGCTTCGGGAAACAGCCGCTGATAGGCTTCGCCATACGTCATCGGCCGGCCCGAGTTACGCCCGCCCTGCATGCCCCGATTGAGCCCCACGCGCGTATAATAGTCCCACAGATGCTTTTGAGCGGCCAGCACCTCGAACGCCCGGCGCTTGGTCTCCCATACGTCGTCGATATTCAGGATGACGGTCGGTTTGAAGTTGCACTGTTCGGGCTGATGCGGCTCGAACAGAAACATCGACGGCGCAGCGTACGCGCGGTTCGGATCAGGCTTGTGCCCAGCCGCTTGCGCGATGATGCGCGCCTCCTGTGCAAATCTGGCGGCCTCTGGATGATCCACGTTGTAGGGATCTTCGAGCGCATGCGTCAGCACGAACGACGGCTTCAACTCGTGCAGCACGTCGATCGTGCGATCCAGCATCTCGGGCGTGGTCCGCAGCGGATAATCACCCGCGTCGAAAAATTCGATCTCTGCGCCGAGGATGTGCGCGGCCCGCTCCGCTTCGTCGCGCCGTCCAGCCTTCACCTCCGCCAGCGAAATGCCCGCCTTTTTCCACGCGAACTGGCTCTCGCCCCGCTCGCCGTACGACAGGCACAAGATTTTCATCTTGTAGCCCTTGGCCGCGTGAAGCGCGATTGCACCGCCGGCCCGCCAAACGAAATCCCCGGGATGAGCCGTGATCACCAGACCGGATTTGCCAGACGCTGTCATAAGAACTCCGTGTGTCGTTCGCAGTTGTACGACGCCGATACCGCGATCGGCATCATCAGTCAAAATGGGACGAACGCTTTGCCGTCGAACAGCACGCGTGCTGTGCGAATAAGCCCAGCACTTTCCACCAACGGCTTCTGCTGCGTTCCGCCAACCTCCAGCCGCACACTGAATTCGCCGGTTGGATGTTCAACCGAAATGATCTTCGAGCGCCCTTCCGGGATGACGGCAACACTTGCGGCGGGCGACCCCGGCAGCATGCACGCCGTCGCCACCGTCACGGCCGCGAACACACCAATGGACGCATGGCATTCGTGGGGAATGAAGCTGCGCGTCGCGATGTTGCCGCCATTTGCAGGCGCAGCGACAAGCGCGATCTTTGGCACGACCTTGGCTGAGACATCACCGAGGTTCATCAGGGGCCCGGCCGCCAGCCGGATCTCCTCGATCCGCGCTTTCAACTCGCGATCGGTGTTGAGTTGATCGCGCGGCTCATACCCGGTGCGGCCCACATCCGCCGCCCTCAATACGATCACCGGCATCCCATTGTCGATCAGCGTGCAGTCGACGCCCGCCACGCGGTCGACCGCATTCCCGGTCGGCAACAACGAGCCACAGACCGAGCCTGCCGTATCCACGAAATCGATGGCGATGGGCGCGGCAGTGCCCGGCACCCCGTCGATCCGCATACCCCCAGCGTAGGCAACCCGGCGCCCCGGCGTCTGCACGGCCAGCACCGCGATTGTGCCAGTGTTCAGCGTGCGGATGCGCACGTACGTCACCCCGTCACGGGCCTCGACGAGACCGCGCTCGATGGCGAATGGCCCGACGCCCGCGAGAATGTTTCCGCAGTTCGGCGTCGTATCAACCATCGGCTTGTCGACGCCGACCTGCGCAAATAGGAAATCGATGTCGGCGCCGGGGGTCGCGGCCGGCGACACGATGGCGACCTTGCTGGTCAGCGGATGCGCGCCGCCCAATCCATCGACTTGCCGCGCGTCGGGCGATCCCATGACCGCGAGCAGGAAGCGATCGCGGATCGCTATATCCGGCGACAGATCGCGCGCCAGAAAGTAGGCGCCTTTCGAGGTGCCCCCGCGGATCAACATGCATGGTACGGATTTCTGCATCCAACCCTCCATCGCAATTTGTGGTCTACCTCAAGCGAACGCCAGTTGCACCTTCATGGCGCGCTGACGGTCGGAGGCGAGCTTGAACGCGGCGTCGGCATCGCCCATGCGCACGGTCTCCGTGACGAGCGGCTTCACGTCGATTCGGCCTGCACCCATAAGGTCCACAGCCAACTGGAATTCAGAATCGAAGCGGAACGTGCCGCGCAGTTGGAATTCCTTTGCCACCAGCACATTCATCGGCACTGTGACGTCGCCGCCGATGCCCACCTGCACGATCGTCGCACCAGGACGCAACGCGTCGAACGCGCCGCGCAGCGCGGCTGGCGCGCCCGACGCCTCGAACATCACATCAAACGTGCCTTTGTCGCCGGTGTAGCGAGAGAGCGCATCCGGCTTGTCGCCAACATTCAGCGCAGCGATTGCACCGGCCTGCTCGGCTGCGCGTAACGTAAAGACGCTGAGATCCGTCGCGACGATTTCGGCAGCGCCCGCGAGTTTCGCCGCCAGGATCGTCAGCACGCCGATCGGCCCGCAGCCGGTGACGAGAACTTTGCGGCCGAGCATCGGACCCGCTTGGCGCACGGCGTGGAGACACACCGCCAACGGCTCCGCCATCGCCGCTTCCGCCATCGTCATGGCATCGGGAATGCGGATGGCCTGATTCGCGTGCACCGTCAGCGATTGACGAAACCCACCCTGCACGTGGGGAAAGCGCATGGCGCTGCCGAGAAAACGCATGTCCAGGCAATGCCGCTGCTGCCCGGCTTGGCAATAGCGGCAGTGTCCACACGGTCGGCTCGGATTGACGGCGACGCGTGTGCCAGCAGCGATCCCAGTGACTTCAGCGCCGACGGCCGTCACCACACCGCCGATTTCGTGGCCGAGCACCATCGGCTCTTTGATCCGGATCGCGCCGAAGCCACCGTGATGATAATAGTGCAGATCGGAACCGCAAATCCCGCCAGCCTGAATTCCGACGACCACCTCGTCAGCACCAGGGGCAATCTCGGCAACCGGTTCGACGCGGAGGTCGCCGGGCGCATGGATGACGACGCCGAGCATGGTGGTTCCTCGTTTTTTTTCCACTGCAATTCCGCCTGCATAGACCCCGCGCGCCGGTTCGTATAGCCGCATGGCCACGATTGATCGCTGCCCCGGGTTTGCCGCATCGGCGATGCTAGTGTAGCGCTGCAGCACAACCCCACCATGGCAGCGCTTTGACCTCGACCATCGGCAATCTTTTCGGCGATCTCCCGACGCCTCCGCATCTGCCGCCCGCAGCGGGGGCGGACGCAATGCTGCGGCGCGCGCCCGTGCTGCTGCCCGTCGCCCTCGACCAGACCTACGACTACCTGCTTCCGAACGGCGTCGACGCGGAGCCCGGCCGCTTCGTCATGGTGCCGTTCGGCAGCCAGAGCCGCATCGGCATCATGTGGAACCGGCCGATCGGTGTCGCCAAGCCGATCGATCCCAAGCGCATGAAGACGATCGATGCCATCCTCGATGCCCCCTGCTTACCCGCAATATCGATGCAGTTTGCTGAGTGGATTGCGAAATATACGCTGGCGCCGCTCGGTATGGTCGCACGCATGATGATGTCGGCGCAGACGGTGTTCGAGCCCTCGAAGCCGCGCTTCGGCGTGGCAATCGTCGACGGCGGACACGTGCCGCCCCGCATGACGCCAGCCCGCCTCAAGGCCCTGGAAATCGCCGCCGATGGGCTCGTCAGGTCCAAGTCGGCACTCGCCGAGGCCGCCGGATGCACGTCGGGCGTCATCGACGGGCTGGTGGCGGCCGGCGCTCTCGTCGAAGTCGCCATTCCGGAGAAGCGATTCCGCAGCCTTACCCACGATTTTATGGCGGTCGAATTTCCGGGCGCCCAGGCGCAGGCCGTGGAAACGCTGCGTGCGGCGGTTGATGGCCAAACATTCTCGGCCTCACTGCTGGATGGCGTCACGGGGTCCGGCAAGACCGAGGTCTATTTCGAAGCCGTCGCACGCACGCTGCGAGCCGGCCGCCAGAGCGTGATCATGCTGCCGGAAATCGCGCTAACGTCGCAGTTCATGGACCGCTTTTCCAAGCGCTTCGGCGCGCCGCCCGCCGAATGGCACTCGGCGTTGTCGCCCAACGAGCGCGCCCGCGTCTGGCGTGCCGCAGCCTCCGGCGAAGCGCAGGTGGTGGTCGGCGCGCGCTCGGCGCTGTTTCTGCCCTACCGCGATCTCGGCCTGATCGTGGTCGACGAAGAGCACGATCCCGGCTTCAAGCAGGACGACCGCGTGCACTATCAGGCACGCGACATGGCTGTGGTGCGCGCCTCGCTCGGTAAAATTCCGATCGTGCTCGCGTCGGCCACACCGTCCATCGAAAGTCATGTCAACGCACGCTCGGGCCGCTATCGCCACGTCCACCTGCCCAGCCGTTTCTCAGGCACGGAATTGCCCGCCATAACAGCCATCGATCTCAGATCTCAGCAGCCCGACAAAGGCCGTTGGCTTGCGCCAGTGATGGTCGAAGCGATCACCGAGACGTTGCAGAAGGGCCAGCAAACACTGCTCTTTCTCAACCGGCGAGGCTACGCACCGCTCACGCTTTGCCGCAAATGCGGGCACAAGTTCGACTGCCCACAGTGCACGGCGTGGCTGGTCGAACACCGCTTCCGCAACCGTCTAAATTGCCATCACTGTGGCTTCTCGCTGCCGATCCCCGAACGTTGCCCACACTGCCAAGCCGAAAAATCCATGACCGCCTGCGGTCCCGGCGTCGAACGCATCGCCGAGGAAGTCGCCGAGCGTTTCCCCGACGCCAAACTTGCGCTCATGTCGTCAGATCTCATTCCCGGCCTGGTCGAAATGCGCGAGATGATCCGCAACATCGAGCGCGGTGAAATCCAGATCATCATCGGCACCCAGATCGTCGCCAAAGGCCACCATTTCCCCGACCTCGCCACCGTCGGGATCGTCGATGGTGACCTCGGCCTCGCGCAGGGCGCCGATCCGCGTTCGGGCGAGCGCACGTTCCAGCTGTTGCACCAGGTCACCGGACGCGCCGGCCGCAGCTTTGCCAACGGTCGTGGCTTTGTGCAGACCTACAGCCCCGAACATCCGGTCATGGAAGCGATCATCAAGGGCGACCGCGAAGCCTTCCTCGAGCGCGAGATTCACATCCGGCAGGCAGGCTTGCTGCCACCGTATGGCCGGCTGGCGGCACTGATTGTGTCGGCACGGCACAAGGAAACGGCGGAACAGGTCGCCCGCGACATGGCCCGCTGTGCGCCGCCGGCCGAACAGATTATGGTACTCGGCCCGGCCGAAGCGCCGATCGCGGTCGTACGCGGTCGCTTTCGCTGGCGGCTTCTGCTCAAGGCGCCGCGCGAAGCCGATATTCAAGGTTACCTGCGCGAGTGGCTTGCCGCCGTTCCAAAATTGCCCAACGACGTGATGCTGAGTGTCGACATCGACCCCTACAATTTCCTCTGACCGGACCGAAATGTACTCTCAATCCCATAAATTCTCCGTGGCGCCGATGATGGATTGGACCGATCGGCATTGTCGTGTGTTCCACCGGCAGCTGACACGCCATGCGCTGCTCTATACCGAGATGGTGACCGCCGACGCTTTGCTGCACGGCAAGCGAGACATGCTGCTTGCCTATGCGCCGGAGGAGCACCCGATCGCGTTGCAGCTCGGCGGGTCCGATCCGCACAAGCTGGCTGCTGCAGCAGAGATCGGGGCTGCCTACGGCTACGACGAAATAAATCTGAATGTGGGGTGTCCGTCGGATCGCGTGCAGGAGGGCCGCTTCGGCGCCTGCCTGATGGCTGAGCCGCGCCTGGTCGCGGCCTGCGTTGCCGCCATGCAGGCGCAGGTCAAAATTCCAGTGACCGTGAAATGCCGCATCGGCATCGACGATCAGGACAGCGAATCGGATTTCCAAGCCTTCATCGACACCGTCGCGAGCGCCGGCTGCCGCACGTTCATCGTGCACGCGCGCAAAGCCTGGCTGAAGGGGCTGTCGCCAAAGGAAAACCGCGAAGTGCCGCCGCTCGACTACGCCCGCGTCCACCGGCTGAAACAATCCCGTCCCGATCTCACGATCATTCTCAATGGCGGATTGGACACTCTTGCGGCGGCGCAAATGCACGGCGCCGGCCTCGACGGCGTGATGCTTGGGCGGG
>JANLYD010000168.1:0-4010 GCA_031365465.1 Hyphomicrobiaceae bacterium | reverse complement strand
ATCCTTCGCAACGCCCTTAGCAAGCAGGTACGCTTCTAGGATTTTGTTAGTCGTGCGCGGATAAACGTAGTCGGTACCTTCCAGCACCCAACGCTTCACCGAGCCGCCGTCTTTGCTCATGAGATAATCGACGGCCGGGATGGCCTGCTGGTTCGGAGCTGCGCCCGTGTAGAACACGTTGCGTTCGGATTCTTCACCTTCGTACTGCACTGGGTAGAACAGGATCGAGTTCAGTTCCTTGAACACCGGCAGCACCGACTTGCGCGAAACCGAAGTCCAGCAACCGAATACGGCGGAAACTTTTTGCTGCGAGATCAGCTCGCGTGCCTTTTCGGCAAACAGCGGCCAGTTCGAAGCGGGATCGACGACGACAGCTTCAAGCTTCTTGCCGAGGAGGCCGCCCTTTTTGTTCTGCTCTTCGATGAGCATCAGCATAACGTCTTTCAACGTCGTTTCGCTGATCGCCATGGTGCCCGAGAGCGAGTGGAGCACGCCGACTTTGATGGTGTCCTGAGCAAACGCCCCCGACCCGTACAGTGATGACGCAGCAAGAAGCGCAGCCCCAGCCATCAGGGTCCGTCTGGTAAACGACATTGAATTCTCCAAGCAAAAGACGAGCGGTTCGTTAACCGCGATCAGCAAGCAGCAAGTGGCGGGCCAGATTTAGTACGTCCGGAAACAATAAATTAACGGACTGATTCGTCGCGATAAATTCGCCAGCCGAGCGCCTTAGCGGCGACCTTTCATAAAACCCACACGTCATCTATGCGTAAAAAATAGCCTTCGAGGCAGTCATCGCACAAAAAATAATCATGCAAACCTCGGCTATGGTCTGAACTTGCGGCATGCACGTCCGTTCCTAACCCGATCACCATTTAAGCACGCCAGCACGCAACCGATCCCTGTGCCTCGCCAACAAGTTCGGGGCGTTCATGCCGACAGCGGTCGATGAAGATGGGACAGCGGGGATTGAACGCGCAGCCCGGTGGTGGATCGAACGGCGATGGTAGCTCACCCTGCAGGATGATGCGTTCTTTGGTGAGTTTGGCGGCGGGGTCGGCGCTCGGCGTCGCTGATAGCAGTGCCCGCGTGTAGGGATGGCGGGCCTGCTTGAAGATCACGTCGCGGTCGCCGAGTTCGACGGCGCGGCCGAGATACATGACCATGACCCGGTCGGCGATGTGGCGAACGACCGAGAGGTCGTGGCTGATGAACAGATAGGCGGTGCCGAGTTCCTCCTGCAATTCGGCGAGCAGGTTCAGCACCTGGGCGCGGATCGACACATCGAGCGCCGACACCGGCTCGTCGAGTACCAGGATCGGCGGCTTCAGCATCAGCGCGCGGGCGATCGCGATGCGTTGCCGTTGCCCGCCCGAGAACATATGCGGATAGCGATCGTAGTGCTCGGGCCGCAGCCCCACCCGCGCCATCATCGCGCGGGCCGCCTCTGAGCGTTCCGCCGCTGTTAATTTGGTGTGAACTTTGAGCGGTTCCTCGAGCGCCGCACCGATCCGTTGCCGCGGATTGAGCGCGCCATAGGGATTTTGAAACACCATCTGGATGCGTTGCCGCAATGCCTGCTTTTCTGTCGCGTCGATCGTCGTGACATCCTTGCCGTCGATGAAAAGCCGGCCAGCCGTCGGTGGTTCGATCAGCGTTACCAGCCGCGCGAGCGTCGACTTGCCGGAGCCAGACTCGCCCACGACGGCCAGCGTCTTGCCGGCTTCCAACTGAAATGACACCCTCGCCAACGCCTGTACGATCGCTGGCTTGGCGAACAGTCCGCGCGACACGTCGTAATGACGTGCGAGATTTTGGCCTTCCAACACCACGGTCATGCGAGCACCTTCTCGCGACCCGTTGGCACTCCGGCGCGCAGCGGCGTGATGCACTTGGCGCGCCCAAGTTCCGCCGACGCTCGGGGCGGCGACTGCGTCAGGCACTCCGCCTGCACGAACGCGCAGCGCGGCGAGAACAGGCACCCCGCGGGCCTGTCGAACTGTCCGGGCACCACGCCAGCGATAGCCGGCAGGCGGCGGGCGGTGGCGCGCTCAGGGAGGGCTGCGAGAAGGCCAAACGTGTAGGGATGATGCGGATCGGCGAACAGCGCTTCGACGCGATTTTCTTCGACCTGTTGGCCGGCATATTGAACAGTGACGCGATCAGCGGTTTCGGCGACCACACCCATATCGTGTGTGATCAACACCAGCCCCATGCCAGTATCTTGCCGCAGCTTGAGCAACAGATCGAGGATCTGCGCCTGGATCGTCACGTCGAGCGCGGTCGAGGGTTCGTCTGCGATCAGCAATTTCGGGCCACAGGCCAGCGCCATGGCGATCATCACCCGCTGGCTCATACCACCGGACAGCTGATGCGGAAACGCACGCAAGCGCCGCTCGGGATCTGTTAAGCCCACTTGCTGGAGGAGTTCGATCGTGCGCACTTTTCGCGCCGCCCTGTCGAGGCCGAGATGAACTTTCAGCGATTCGCCGATTTGAAAGCCGACCGTGAAGCACGGATTGAGCGACGACATCGGCTCCTGAAAAATCATCGCGATATCTCTGCCGATGATCGACCGCCGCTCGCGCGCAGTCATCGTGCGCAGATCGGTGCCGAGAAAGTTCATGGCGTCGGCTGTCACCGTTGCGGTCCACGGTAACAGCCCCATGACCGCCAGCATCGCGACGGATTTTCCGGAACCGGACTCCCCGACGATCGCCAGCACTTCGTTCGGGCCCACACTCAGATCGATGCCATCGACGGCGCGAAACGCTCCGCCGCGCGTGGCGAACGTCACGGTCAGATTGCGGATTTCCAGCAGCGGCGGCGCCATCGTCACGACCTCTGCAGCTTGGGATCGAGCGCATCGCGCAAGCCGTCGCCCATGAGATTGATGGATACGACTGTGATCAGGATGGCGATGCCGGGCATGGTGACGATCCACGGGTTGGAGCGGATGAACTCGCGCGCATCGGCCAGCATCGCTCCCCACTCCGGCGTCGGGGGTTGCGCGCCAAGGCCGAGGAAGCCGAGGGCTGCTGCTTCGAGTATGGCTTCGGAAACGCCGAGGGCGGACTGCACGATCAGCGGTGCCAGACAGTTCGGTAGCACGGTGATGAACATCAGGTGCAGTTTAGAGACGCCGATGACACGGGCGCTGGTGACATATTCTTTGCCCAACTCGGCCATGGCCGAGGCGCGCACGAGGCGCACGAAGCGCGGCAAGAACACGACCGTCACTGCGGTGATCGTGTTGAAGAGACTGGGTCCGAGCACCGCGACGATCAGGATCGCCAGCACCAGGCCCGGCACCGACATGATAAGATCCATCACGCGGGAAATGATGGTGTCGACCACCGCACCCGAAAATGCCGAGAGCAACCCCAGCACGACGCCGAGCACGAACGAAACAACCATTACCATCAGGCCGATGAACAGCGAAACGCGCGCGCCGAAGATGAGGCGGGAGAGCATATCGCGGCCGAGGCCATCGGTTCCAAGAATATGCCGCCACGTACCGCCTGCATCCCACACCGGAGGCGCGCGGACGGCGTCGCGAAACTGGATCAACGGATTATGCGGCGCAATGGTACCGGCAAAGATAGCAAGCAGGACGATGACGGAGAGAACGACGAGGCCTGCGACCGCACCTTTGTTCTCGGAAAACGACGCCCAGAAACTCGCAAATCCCCCAGGTGCGAGTGCGACGTTGCCGACTGGGATGCCGGGTGCCAATGCTGCGCTAGCGGCTTGATCACTGGCCATGGCGGATTCTCGGATTGATAACGCCATAGAGAAGATCGACGGCGACGTTGACGAAAATGACGATGGCAGAGATCAACAGCACGCCTCCCTGCAATGCTGGATAATCGCGCCGACCAATCGATTCGATCAGCCATTTGCCAATTCCCGGCCAGGAGAAAATCGTTTCGGTCAGCACCGCGCCGGACAACAATCCACCGAGCACGCCACCGAGGACCGTCAAAATCGGCAGGGCCGCGTTGCGAAAG
>JANLYD010000104.1:0-8463 GCA_031365465.1 Hyphomicrobiaceae bacterium | reverse complement strand
TACGGCGTGCTCTGGAAGCATTACGAATTCCGCAACGATACTTTCGAGGTGCGGCGGTCTCGCCGCCTCGTTGTGTCGTCGTTCGCCACCGTCGGCAATTACGACTACGGCTTCTTCTGGTATTTCTACCAGGACGGCTCGATCCAGCACGAGGTCAAGCTGACCGGTATCATCCAGACCGCCGCTGTCGCACCCGGTAAAGCCTACCCATGGGGCGCCATGGTTGCCGAAGGTCTGGGCGGGCCAACGCATCAGCACTTCTTCAATGCGCGTCTCGACATGATGATCGACGGGGCACAGAACACCGTCACGGAACACGAATTCGTGCCGCGGCCCTGGGGACGCGACAACCCGCACGGTAACGTTTTCGACACGACGTCGCGCGTCCTCGCGCGTGAACGCGACGCGGCGCGCGAAGCCGATGGCCGCACCGGCCGGTTCTGGAAGATCAGCAACACCAACGTGAAAAACAGCGTCGGCAACGCGCCCGGCTACAAGCTCGCGGTCCATGCATCACCCCTGATGCTGGCTCAGGAGGGATGCTCGATGCGGTCGCGCGGCGAGTTTGCCACCAAGCATCTATGGGTGACGAAATACGATCCCGCCGAGCGCTACGCGAGCGGCAACTTTCCCAACCAGCACGCCGGCGGCGACGGGCTGCCGAAGTTCGTTTCGCAGAACCGCAGTATCGAGAACGAGGATGTCGTCGTTTGGCATACCTTCGGCGCGACCCACTATTGCCGCCCTGAAGACTTCCCCGTCATGCCCGTCGAGTACACCGGCTTCATGCTGAAGCCCAACGGCTTCTTCGCCGAAAATCCCGCGATGGATCTCCCACCGGAAAAGAACTCGGCGAGCGTAGGCACCGATGCCGCGAACGGCGGAAACTGTTGCGACTGAGCGGAGCGGCAGATGACCGGAATTCCGACGATCATTCGTCGCCTCAATCCACCGGATCTGGGTACGCCTCCCGGATATTCGCAAGTCGTCGAGGTGACGGCAGGCCGGCTGGTTTTCATCGCCGGCCAGACCTCACTCGATCGAGACGGTAACCTCGTGGGCAAAGACGATTTTGCTCGGCAAGTGACGCAGGTTTTCCATAACGTTTCGGTCGCGCTCGAAGCGGTTGGTTTCACAGCCTCCAACCTCGTCAAGCTGACAGTATTCCTGCGCGATATGGAGCGGCTTTCCGACTACCGCGAAGCGCGCAACCGATTTTTCGCAACGGTGTCGCCACCCGCCGCGCCCACGGTGACACTCGTCGAAGTCTCCAAACTATACGGTCCCGATTTCTTGATCGAGGTCGAGGCGATCGCTGCGGGCTAGTGATGCGGCGGGCAGCGTCACGATGCCGAAACGTCAGACGGCCCGGCGCCGTCGTTGCAGGCCTGGAACACTGCCAGTGCCGCTTTGGTGGCGGCAACATCGTGCACCCGGATGATTTGCACACCTTGGGAGGCGGCCGAGAGCGCCGCTCCGATCGACCCGTGCATGCGATCGCCGGCTGCGTCCACACCCGTCAACGTGCCAATGAAACGCTTGCGCGACGCTCCCACCAGAACGGGCACGCCGAGCCCGTGAAACAGGCTGAGCCCGCTCATCAGCGACAGATTGTGCGGCAGCGTCTTGCCGAAGCCCAGCCCCGGATCGACCACCAGATGATCGCGGGGAATCCCCGCGCGAACCGCCGCTTCGACGCGCGCCTCGAGAAAATCGAACACGTCGAGCGCCACGTCGTCGTAGGTCGGGTTTTCCTGCATGGTGCGGGGATCGCCCTGTGCATGCATCAGGATCACCGGAACACCCAGATCGGCCGCCGTTTCCAGCGACCACGGATCATGCATGAGCGCCGATACGTCGTTGATGAGATCGGCGCCCGCCGACACCGCTTCGCGCATGACCGCAGCCTTGCGCGTGTCGATGGAGATGCGGACATCCGTCTTGGCCCGCAGCCCTGCGATGACTGGCACGATGCGCCGAATTTCTTCGATCTCTGAGACCGCGACTGCGCCGGGTCGCGTCGACTCTCCGCCGATATCGAGGATATCAGCGCCGTCAGCCGCCAGTTGCAAACCGTGTGCGACAGCCGCAGTCGCATCGAAGTGCAGGCCGCCATCGGAGAAACTATCGGGCGTCACGTTGACGATGCCCATGATGACCGGCCGGTCGAGCGCCAACCCGGCCAGCCGGTGACGCGGCGCGCGCAGCGCTTCGAACATGTCGGACGCATTGAGCGTGCGCCGTCCCCAGTCGCGTTCGAAGAACTCACCGAGCCCAGCAATGAAGCGGTCGACGCGCGCACCATTCCGCTCGATCACTTCGAGCGCGGTGAAATCCAGCCAACCACCCGCCAGCGGCAGACCGCCCCAGACTTCCTTGGCCGCTGTATGCAGCGCCGCCGGAAACAACCCAAGCGGCCGAAGATAGATTTCACGCAGCACGAGTAGCTTTTCCGTTCTGAGGTCGGTCAATGCCATCAACGCGACCGATGGCATCGAGATCCGACACGTGCGCGACCGTGCGTCCGTTCAGGCACATTCGAGTCACTCGAGCACGACGTCGTTACCGCTCGATCACTCCGCCGTGCGGATGCCTGCGGGGCCACCTTTGACTTTGATCGTGCTCGACTTCGTCAAGGCTCCGCTGCTGCCATTGCCGACCTTGAGCACATGGATCTCCTCTTCGACCATGCACTGCGCCAGTACCGTCTTCGAGTTGGCGCTGAAAACCACGCCCTGACACCACTTGCCGACCGACGCATCGCCGATCTGCGTCAACTGCCGTCCGTTGAGGCGATACAGCTTGATCAGGCCGGTTTCGCTGAAGAACGGCGACGTTTTCGGCTTGTTCGAACCGTTCATGACGGACACCGCCACGAGCTTGCCGTCGGGTGAAAGCGCGATGCCCTCCGGTGTCTGGCCGACCGTAACCGTATTGACCACGCGAGCCGGCTGCGACTTCAAGTCGATCACGCTGATCGTATCGGCATCGCCGCCACCGCGGCCGATGTTGGCAACGACAGCAAATTCACCGTTCTTCGCCACGTCGAGCCCATAAGGACGAAGGCCCGCATTGATCTCGCGTTTCGACAGGGTGACTTTCGATCCATCGACGTCGAGCAACACGAGCTTGTTGGCGCTTTCGCCGTCCATCGACACCAGCGCCGACTTTCCGTCAGGCAGGAACGAAACCGCACTCGGGCCCGCTTTGTCGTTGCCGAGATCTACCTTGCCCGCGACCTCCACCTTGGTGCCGGCAACCGTCAGCACCGAGATCGTCCCTTCGCCGCGATTGGCGACGAGGGCCAACGTGCCCGCCTTGTTGAACGACACGCCGGCAGCACCCTTACCCACCGTCAGCGTGGCGAGAACTTTCGGTGGCTGCTCGGCTTCTGCCGACCGCTTCACGACGTTGAGCAGACGCTTGCCCAACGACGCCTTCAGCGTCGACAGATCGATCACCGTCACCTTGTCGTCGAACACCAGCTTCGTCGCGTCGGCGGGATCGATCTTTTGTGCAGCCGTAACCAGCGCGATGTCTTCCTTGGGCGAGATGGCGACCGAGGACGGTGGGCCGACCACGCTGGCCGGCGCATCGATCGTGGCCAGGACCTTTGGCGGTGTCGACTTCAAATCGATGAAGCTGATCGTATCCTTGCCATCCTTGACGGCCTGCACGACGCCGTCGACAAGTTTCACCTTGCCGTCATTGGCCGAAATCGCCAACTGCGCCGACGCAGTCCCGATCATGGCAGCCATAAGCGAAACGCTCGCCACCGCTGTTTTCAGACGCATGCCCTATCTCCTCCGGATCCGCGTTTTCTTTCCGATCTTCATGCGGACTCTACCTGCCCGACGCAAGCCCTCCAACCGCCTTCCCTGTCGATAGCGGATGACGCAGCGCTGACGGTTGGATAGATACAAGGGCGCGTTTCCGCCGCGTGTCCCATGTCACGAATGCAGGATGACAGTCATGCCTCAAGCGATGCCGACACGAATTTTAGGTCCGAGCGGTATGCGCGTATCGCAGATTTGCCTGGGCACCATGATGTTCGGTGATCAGACCGACGAGGCAACGGCACAACGCATCGTCGATCACGCCTTCGAGCACGGCGTCAACTTCATCGACACCGCCGATCAATATGCAAAAGGCCGGTCCGAAGAGTTCACCGGGCGGGCGATCAAACAGAAGCGCAATCGCTGGATCCTCGCCACCAAATGCGGCAACCCCGCCGGCGCCGGCCCCAACAACCAGGGCCAGTCCCGCGCGCACGTCACCCAAAGCGTCGACGGTTGCCTGAAGCGATTAGGCACCGATTGCATCGACCTGTTTTACGTCCACTCCCCCGATCCCGAAACGCAGTGGGAAAGCGTCGTCGAAACCTACGGACTGCTGATCCGGCAGGGAAAGATCCGCGAGTGGGGCTTGTCGAACGCGCGTGCCTGGCACATTGCGCACGCAAGCCACATCGCCGATCGCCTGGGCATACCGAGGCCGGCTGCCCTGCAACCCTACTATAATTTGATGAACCGCCAGCCTGAGATCGAAGTGCTGCCTGCAGCCGTCCAGTTCGGGCTCGGCGTGGTGCCTTACTCGCCTCTGGCGCGCGGCGTCCTCTCAGGAAAGTATCAACGTAACGTCGCCCCCGAAGCCGGCACACGGGCCGCCCGCGCCGACCGCCGCATGATGGAGACCGAGTGGCGGACCGAAAGCCTCGCGATCGCCGAAACCCTCGCCGCACATGCCGCCAAAAACGGCATAAGTCTAGTCCACTGGGCCGTCGCCTGGGTCTTGAACAACGGCGCGATCAGCAGCTGCATCGCTGGCCCGCGCACGTTTGAGCAATGGGCCGATTATGCGACCGCGCTCAACTACCGCTGGACTCTCGAGGACGAGGCGCTCGCCAACACGTTGGTGACGCCTGGGCACGCGTCCCAGCCCGGCTTCAACGACCCGAAATACCCCATCGAAGGACGCTTCGCGCGTATCGGATGAACTCGACGGAAAAGTTCCTGCTCAGCCGATCAATCCACTGACTGCTTTGACCGCCGCGCTGTCGGGAAACACCGTCGTCGCAAGTGCGCCGTCGGGAATGCCGACGTGATCGCGCAGCACGCCCTTTAAGATCGCGCGCAGGTCCGTCGTGGGCTTGAGATCTCGGTTTTCGTGCAGATTGGCGTCTGCCAATCCCGGCCAGTCGGCGTGCACGCGACCGCCTTTCACCGCGCCGCCCACAAGCAGCGCGCACGTCGCCGAACCGTGGTCTGTGCCTGCAGTGCCGTTGACGCGCGCGGTGCGCCCGAACTCGGTAACCACGACGACGACCGTGTCTTTCCAGGCATCAGGTCCGAGCCCGTCGTGCAGCGTCTGCAGCGCCGCATCCAAACCGCCCAGGCGATTGCCTAGCGCGCCCTGCACGACACCCTCGTTGGCGTGCGTATCCCAGCCATTGTACGACAACGCGCCGATGCGCGGCCCATCGTGCGGCTTCATGAATTTCGCAGCCATCTCGGCAGCTTCGGTGAACTCCCGAAACTGATTGGCATTGAGACCACGTCCGCCTCCGACCGGTGGCGTTTGCGATTGCGGAGCCGACGGTGCCGCCCCTGCCGTCATCGCGCTCGCGTCGGCGACCCGCACCATTTCCAGACCGTTGACGAGCGCCTTCGCCAAATGCGGATCGGTGTGCGTGTAAAGGTCCATCAAGCGGGCAACCGTGCTCTCCCGCAGCGGCAGATTATACACCTTCGGAATCCACGACAGCACCTCTGCTTTGCCGCGCATGACCAACGGCACCACCGGCCCCAGCGACAACCCCTTCGGGCTCACTTTCCCCGCTGCCGGCAAATTGGCAATCGCCCGATTGAGCCAGCCATCGTTGACTTTCAAGACTCCCGCCATGCCGCTCTCGAGCACATCCTGCGCATCGAAATGCGACCGCTCCCGATAAGGGGTGTGCACCGCATGCACGACCAGCGCTTCCTTGCGGCTATACAGCGAATGGAGAAACGGCATGTTCGGATTGAGTGCGAACATGTCGTCCATCATCAAGCCGCCGCCCGTCTCGCCCGGCTTTGGCATGGCGATCATCTGGCGCAGCCGCACGTAGTTGGGATCGCCGACGGGTGCCGCCAGCGAAAGGCCGTCAAGCCCGCCACGCAGCACCATCGTCAGCAATCGCGGATCGCGTGTGCCGGCGATTGCCGCACGCGGCATGAAGCTCCACAATGCCAGACTGGCCGCACCCCCGCGCAACAGTGTCCGGCGATCCAGCCGGTGGTTCTCGGTGCAGGACAATTCAGGGTTGGCCATGGCCGACTAACTTTCGTGCAGGAGTTCAGGTTTACCGGCGCTGGAAATCGGGGCTCATGATCATTAATTCCAGCCCCTGTTCGCGTGTCTCGGCGCGCTCGATTGCCTGCCGCGTCGCCGGGTTCATGTCCGCACCCAGAACGGCCTCCGCCAGCTGCCGGGGGTCGACGGTCTTGTCGATGACGCGTGCAACCTGTTCGGCGATGCGCAGGCGC
This sequence comes from Hyphomicrobiaceae bacterium, assembly GCA_031365465.1. GTDB lineage: Bacteria > Pseudomonadota > Alphaproteobacteria > Rhizobiales > Hyphomicrobiaceae > JABFRJ01. Next base: position 1,936 of record JANLYD010000104.1, on the reverse strand, counting down.
TCGTTCATGGCCGAGGGATTGATCCAACCATCGTCGTCGTCCGGAAATCCCTTCGGACTGCCGGGCTGCCAGAGGGGCTGCCCGAGCTGATTGGACAGCCGCAACATTTCGCCCGCGCCGGTCTTGTAGGGCAAACTGCGCGACAGCGCGATCACCAGATCGATCGGCGGCAACAGCTTTTTTTGCTCCGGCACCCAAGCGTCGTCAGCCGTGAGCAGCGCGCGCGACACTTCGGCGAGATTGCCGTCACTGTCGCGGAAGGTTCTTTCCAGCTTCGCGACCAACGCCGGTGGCGGATCGTCGGCGACGAAGTGGCGCGCCAGCTTGCGTGCGATGTGACGCGCCGTCGCCGGATGCTTCGCAAAATCCTCGAGGCAATCGAGGCCGGTCTGAAAGCCGCGATTGTCATACGTTTTGCCGAGCACCGGCCAGTTACCCGGCTCATGCCGCAGCGCGCCGTAGATGAACTTACCTGGGGTCGAGCCGGCCGGCGCGTTCAACCCAGCAACCGTCCACCCGGTGATGATCCGCGCATAGTTGGTGACGTCGGCCTGGGTGTAGCCACCATCGACGCCGAGCGTATGCAATTCCAGCGTTTCGCGCGCCAGGTTCTCGTTGAGCCCCTTGTTTTGGGTCTTACCGGCCGGGCTCGACGGCCCAAATGAAAGCTGATTGTCGAGATAGATCAGCATGGCCGGATGCTGCTCGACGGCCTTCAGCATGTCGACGAACCGGCCGAACACATGGGGCCGAATGGCTTCACGCTCGTAGGCACCCGCAATGCCGCGCACCGGCCCGCGAGCCACCACGCAGAAATGGTTCGACCAGAACATCGCCATGCGTTCCGGAAACGCCGCATCGGTCGACGCCTGATGGCGAAAGCGAACGGTCGCCTCGTCGACGAAGTTCTCCACGCGAATGCGGCCGGCCTTCTGCATCGGCGACCGCACGTTGCCCTTGGTTTCGGTCTCGGTCAGCGGTCTCTGGGCGCGCGCCGCCGCTCGCTGCTCGGTGTTGTCCATCTTCGTTGCGTCGGCGATCGCCTGTTGCGCATCCCCAAGCGCCCCTTCGCGCTGGATCACGCGCGCCAGCCGTTGCTGCTGCTGGGCGACGGCCGCTGCCGCGAACGTCACATGGCTTGGCTCGAGATCGGGGTCGTCGAGCAGAATTTCGTTGCGCCGATCCAGCGAGCTCAGAACATATCCACGCGGATCAGCGGCGACTGTCGCGATGTCGCCACTGCGGGCGCCGAGCCCGAACCGGCGCAACGCGATCATCGCCATTCGTGTCGACATCAGCATCCCCTCTGCGAGCGCGGCCTGGATTGTGGTCCAAGCCGCATCATGCAGCAACAACGGCGTCCACATGCAAATCCGTCGCACCGGGTACGTCATCGACCGCGCTTTCGCGTCGGCGGGAAGGTGTTCTGTCCCGTCTGCTGCTCAACGATAGTACGGGATCCGGTTGACGCGGCGCTCCATCACCTCGGTCAAGCATACCTGATCACGGCCACAGGCGTCCCGCCGTTGCAGAAAACTTTGCTGACTCTCCTGGACCGCGCGCTTGACATGCGCCCTCACGTGGCTGTCGAGCATGATGTCGGCATACGCTTCCGTCACCTTGGCGTCCAGGATCTGCAGCCGTTGACTGCCGCAGATGGTTTTTTCGGCAGGATTGCGGTCGCGGCCACAATCGATGGTGTCGATAGCCATTGCGGGCGTCGCTACGGCAACTAACGCGAGGGCGGTCAGGCTGGTGGCAAAGGTCGATCGCATGGTCGTCGCTCCGGGTTCGTGGTCAGTAACGGCAGCGCGGGTTCGCTGTTGATCGGAGACTGCCGTAACAGCGCGGGAATGAGCAGCCCAAGCAGCGGGAAGCGGCGGCAACGGACGGGAATGGCGATTGCCATCAGGCGGCAAAAACCGGTAAGTTACCG
>JANLYD010000086.1:0-3710 GCA_031365465.1 Hyphomicrobiaceae bacterium | reverse complement strand
CATGTCCTCGCTCGAAAACAGGAACGTTTCGCCGAGCGACGTCTCCACCAATCCGTGCTTCCACAAATGCGCCGACATCTGCGCCGGCCGTGTCGGCGGCAACCCCAACGCGTGGCTCACCTCAGCCCACAGGTCTTCGGCCACCGATTCTGGATCCGCATCCTCGGTTTCGCGGCTCCACGCTGGCGACGCATGAATCAGCACCTGATCGCCTTTCGACGTCCGGCCGGGCTTGGCATTGTTGCGCGACACCCAGCGGACGACTTCGCTCATGTCGGAGTAGACGTCTTTGTCGGGAAGCAATTGGCTGTCGAGGCGCACCATCACGGCCCAGCACGGCGACATGCGAACGCGCGAAATGGGATCGGCCAACCTGTCGATCCGCCCCAGCAGCAGCAGCGCTTCGCGCGCTGGCACCGCGCAAATCACCGCCTGGTAAGGCCCCATGCTGGTTTCGTCCTCGAACCACAGCATCCACCCTTTGACCTCACGCTTCATGGTGTGCACGCGTCGGCTGGTGTGGATGCGCACACTTTCGGCCAGTGGCCGCAGGATCGAACTCATCCCCGGCGTGCCGACGAACCACTTCTGCATGGTGGGCGTCAGTTCGCCATTCAACCCGCGCGGCGTCCAGGCCGTCGCATAGCCTGAGCCGACCAGCTCATCGACATATTTCTGGAAACTGCTGGATCGCACCGTCACATACTGCGCGCCGGTGTCGAACGACGCCGTGCCCAGGCGCATGGTGGCCATGCGACCGCCAATGGTGCGATCTTGCTCGAAAACTTCGACGTAGCAGCCGGCGCGCCGCAACACCCGGGCCGCCGAAAGGCCCGCTAGTCCAGCTCCGATGACGGCAACCCTGTTGGTCACTTGGCCCCAACCACTGCGGTGTGTGTACCGCCACAGGTGTGTAACGCCACGACGGCGTGCAGCAGATCACCTCCGGCCAGCGCCGGGACGTCGATTCTTGCCCGAACCTTAACGTTGAATGGTTAACACTTTCCGAGTCGACAATAAATCACCAAGATGAAAATCACCTGGGAAGTAGAACCCAATAGTCGAGATCCAGAATAACGCCGGCCGCGGCAGCCGGGTCTCCCTCGATGGTCATGAAGTCACTTTCCGACAGGTCCTTTAGTGCGATCGTCCGTAGACGAAGCGCTCCGACATCTTTGCGGCTGCCGACGGAGGCGCGATCGATCACGTCGGAAAATCCGTAAACGGTGTCGCCGGCGAACAGCGGAGCGACATGGCGTCCGCCGTTGATGGCAGCGATCTTGAAGGCGTTCCCCAGGCCATTGAACGACAACGCGCGCACGATCGAGATCACGACGCCGCCATAGATCAAGCGCCTGCCGAAACGGGTCTGCTTGGCCGCGAACCCGTCGAAGTGCACTTTGGCGGTATTTTGATAGAGCCTGGTCGCCAACTGATGTTCCGCCTCTTCGACCGTCACCCCGTCCGCGTGGTTGATCCGCTCGCCGATGCTGTAGTCGCCAAACCGATGCGGCGATCCGCTGGCACTGCAATCATACGCCTCCACGTTGAGCTTGGGCAGGCATACGCCGAGCGTATCGGGACTGACGGCGTCTGCGAGCTTGGGCACCACCGCTTGCGGCGGCGGCGTTTCCTTGCGCAGTTTGCGCACCATCACCCACCGCACGAACGACAACACGATCTCGCCATGCTGATTGCGCCCGGTGGTGCGCACATACACGACGCCGGTTTCGCCGTTTGAATTCTCCTTCAGGCCGATCACCGCCGAGCGTGCCGACAGTGTGTCGCCGACGAACACCGGCTTGACGAACTGGCATTCGGCATACCCGAGATTGGCGACCGCATTGAGCGATATGTCTGGCACCGTCTTGCCGAACACGATGTGGAACACCAGCAGATCGTCGACCGGCGAGCGAACCAGCCCGATCGACTGCGCGAATGCATCCGCCGACTGCACCGCGAAGCGGTTGCCGTAAAGAGCGGTGTACAAAGCGCAATCACCGGTCGTGATCGTTCGGGGCGTCGCGTGCACGATCTCCTGGCCGACGTAGAAGTCTTCAAAAAAATTGCCCGCGTTCGTCTTGTTGGAGCGCGTTTTCGCCGGCGTTGCAGCGATGGGGAGGTCGGTCATGGCAGGCGGTCCCGTCGATGATCTACGTTGCAACGAATGCACTTGATCGCGGTATCGAGGCTCTCAGCCGCGTGCGGCGATGGCGTCCGCGAGTCCCACGGTCCGGCGTGCCATGTCCGCATGCAGCAGCTCCACCATGCGCCCTTCGAGCGTAATGACACCTTTGCCCTTGTGCTCCGGCAATTCGAAGGCGGCGATGATTTTCCGCGCCCACGCCACCTCCTCGTCCGCTGGCGCGAACACCGTGTTCACAGCTGCGATCTGATCGGGATGGATCAACGTCTTGCCGTCGAAGCCGAGCATGCGACCATGCCGCGCCTCGCGCTCCAACCCACCCAGATCCTTGAAATTGTTGTAGACCCCGTCGAGCACTGTCAACCCGAACGCGCGCGCCGCCGTCACCGACGCCGACAACCAGTAGAGCGCCGCCGTTCGATCGGCATCGAGCTCGCTCCGCGTTTCTTTGACGAGGTCGTTGGTGCCCAACACCAGACACGTCAATCGCGAACCAGCATGACGCGCACCCCCCGCGATGTCACGCAAGTTCAAGATCGCCAGTGGCGTCTCGACCATTACCCATAAGGCCACCTTGTCGGACGCACCCGCACGCCGCAGCGCGTCGTTGGCTCGCTCGATATCGCCGGCGCCGTTCGGCTTCGGCACCAGCACCGCGTCGGGGTTGACGGCGGCGGCGGCGGCCAGATCCTCAGCTCCCCATGGCGTGTCCAAAGCGTTGATGCGGATGACCACCTGCCGGTGTCCAAACCCGCCCGCTGCGACCGCACCGCAGACCTGCGACCGCGCGACGGCCTTCTGCTCGGGCGCGACGGCGTCCTCCAGATCCAAAATCAACGCGTCCGCGTCGAGCCGTTTAGCCTTTTCGAGCGCGCGCGCGTTCGATCCGGGCATATAAAGAACGCTACGCGTAGGACGAAACGACATCGGGCAAACCTCGGTTCGGTGTGTACATTACGCCAGCCATTCGCATTCGCCGACGCTCAAGGCAACCATTTCACGATCAACTTTCAAGGGTTCGCTGACGTGGCGCACGAAAACACAGCAGACGTCGTGATCATTGGTGGAGGCGTCGTCGGCAGCGCCGTCGCCTATGCGCTGACCCACGCAGCCCACCCGCCGCGTCGCGTCGTGATCGTCGAGCGCGACACGACCTACCGTGAGGCAAGTACGCCACGTTCGGCGGGCGGCATCCGGCAACAGTTCTCGACGCCCGAAAATATCGCCATGTCGCAGGCGACACTGGCCTTGATCGCCGACTTGAAACAGCGTTTCGGCCCTGATGCCGATGTCTCGTTTCGTGAGCAGGGATATCTCCTGCTGGCGAGCCACGAGGGGCAGGGCATCCTGCGGGCCAATGTCGACGTGCAGCGCGCCAACGGCGCCAATATCGAGTGGCTCGATCCCGCAAGGCTCGCGCGTAGGTTTCCCTGGCTCGACGTGACGGACATTGCTGCTGGAAGTTTCGGTACCACAGGCGAGGGCTGGATAGATCCTGTCGCCCTGATGACCCTGCTGCGCACGGCAGCCATCGCGAAAGGCTGCGAAGTCCGTCGCGCCGAAG
>JANLYD010000082.1:0-2593 GCA_031365465.1 Hyphomicrobiaceae bacterium | reverse complement strand
CGCTTCGAAGTTCTCGAATGCCGTGCGGCGCTGGATGCTGCCGCCTGCGGGACACAAGATGCCGTGCAATCGAGGCTCGGGGCCACCGACGTGCTGGCGCAGCATATCTGGGGCATGGCGTGCGCTGCGCCATTCGCACCCGATGCGATGTTTGCCGAGGTGCGCTCCGCCGCTCCCTACGCAACGCTGTCGCGACCGACGTTCGACCGCATCGTCGACTTCGTTTCGACCGGCGGCTACGCGTTGCGCGCCTACGAACGCTTCGCCCGCCTGCGCCCGACCGACGACGGCAAACTGCGGCTGTCGCATCCGCGCTTGGCGCAACTCTATCGGCTCAATGTCGGCACGATCGTCGAAGCGCCGATGATCAAGGTCCGCCTCGGCGGTCGCGCACGTCCGGGCAAATCTGGCCAGCCGCGCATTCTCTCCGGCGGCCGCATGCTCGGCGAAATGGAGGAATGGTTTCTCGAACAGCTGACGCCGGGCGATACCTTTATTTTTGCCGGTGAAATTCTCCGCTTCGAAGGCATGCGCGAGATGGAAGCCTACGTCACGCGCAGCAAAACCACCGACGCCAAAATCCCCAGTTATTCCGGTGGCCGGTTTCCGCTCTCGACGCATCTCGCGTCACGCGTGCGCGCCATGCTGGCCGATCACAGCGCTTGGTCGGGCCTGCCGCTGCCGGTGGCCGAATGGTTGGAGATGCAGGCGTTGCGCTCGGTCATTCCCGATCCGGGCGAAGTGCTGATCGAGACGTTTCCGCGGAGCCATCATCATTTCCTCGTCGCCTATCCGTTCGAGGGCCGGCTCGCGCATCAAACGCTCGGCATGTTGCTGACCCGACGGCTCGACCGCGCGGGTGCAGCCCCACTCGGTTTCGTCGCCAGCGATTATGCCCTCGCGATTTGGGGGCTCGGCGATCTCAACGCGATGGTGCGCGACGGCCGGCTCGATCTCAAACGCCTGTTCGAAGAAGATATGCTGGGCGACGATCTCGATGCGTGGCTTGCCGAAAGCGCCATGATGAAGCGCACCTTCCGCATGTGCGCTGTTATTGCGGGGCTGATCGAACGCCGCCACCCCGGCAAGGAAAAGAATGGCCGCCAGGTTACTGTGTCGTCCGATCTGATTTACAGCGTGCTGCGTCAGCACGAGCCCGGTCACATCTTGCTGGAGGCGGCGTGGGTCGACGCCTCCACCGGTCTGCTCGACATCGGCCGCCTGGGCGACTTTCTGCGCCGCATCAAGGGCCACATCCGGCATCAGCCGCTGGCGCATGTGTCGCCGCTGGCGGTGCCTGTATTGCTCGATATCGGCAAGGAGATGGTGTTTGGCGGTAGCGCGCGCGAAGACCTGCTGCGGATGGCGGCCGAAGATCTGATCCGCGAGGCGAACGAAGAGTAGCGGCAATCGCGGCCATATTGGCTGCATGACACGCCGATGCCGCAATCGCTGTGTCTGAGGAGATCCAACGCTATCTCATTCGTATGCACATGTAGTCGTACCTGCTGACACCGGCATCCGCCGCCGCTATCACGACTGCATCCTTCGCCTTGGGGTCCCCACATGCTCAGCCTCGCTTCCGACCGCTTCGATCCGCGCGACGGCGCCACGCATGGCTTTTCTATGTGCGGCAAAGACTTTATCGCCGACACCTCAGGGGCACTGTTTTGGCCAGCCGAAAGTGCGCTGCTCGTCGCCGATCTGCATCTCGAGAAAGGCTCGGCGCACGCATCCCGCGGTCGCATGCTGCCGCCTTACGACACGCGCGCGACGTTGATGAAACTTGCCGAGGCCATCGACCGGCATCAGCCCAAAACGATTATCGCGCTCGGCGATAGTTTGCACGACAGCCGCGCTGCCGATCGGATCGATGACGACGACGTCCGCATCCTGGCCATGCTGCAAGAGGGCCGTCGCTGGATCTGGGTGACCGGCAATCACGATCCGCACATCGCGCCCTCGCTCGGCGGCACGGTCTGCGACCAACTCGTGCTCGCCGGCATCACGCTGCGGCATATCCCAAGCGACGCCCGCGTTACCCACGAAATCGCCGGGCACTACCATCCCGCCGCCCGCGTCTCGCTCTACGGCCACACCATCCGCCGGCCCTGCTTTCTCGGCAACGGCCGCCGCTTGGTTATGCCCGCATTCGGCGCGTTTACGGGCGGGCTGAATGTGCTCGATACCGCGTTCGATCCGCTGTTCGGCCCCGACGGGCTCAACGTGATCGTGCTGGGCCAGGAAGGGCTTTACCCCATCGCCACGCGTCTGTTGCGACCGGAGTAAAGAAGCGACCCTCGGAGCTTGGCCAAATACCTCGCGCAACCACTTGGGAGGCCTGCCAGAGGCCGTTTACCAACCCGATGGCACCCACCCTGCGGCGGCGCTCAAAACCTCGCCAAATCGCATTTTTGACCAGCAGAATGCATTAACTCTGTCGGCGGATAAATTAACCGTTTCAGCGCCAATAAAAGCGACCCTCAGCGCTGCCTAGAGCATATCCTCGAACGGCACGATGGTGCTCTTGACGGTCTTCATGGCCATCGCCTGCGCCACCGCATCCTTGACGCCATCGAGCGTGAACGGAAAC
>JANLYD010000048.1:0-12024 GCA_031365465.1 Hyphomicrobiaceae bacterium | reverse complement strand
GCAAGTTCGGCGATGCTGGTGGGCGATGTTCTTGCCGTGCCGGGGTCGCCGGGCGCGGCGGCGGACTCTGGCGCGGGTGACTGTCCGGCCAGCCGCGCGAGGCTGGCGGCGATACCGGGCGGCAGCGTGGATAGATCGAGCGGCGGGGGCGGTGCGCGCGGTGGCAAAGCCGTGAAGGCGGGCGGCGGCGCTTTCGGATCGGGGGCGGGCGGCGGCAGGCGTTCGATGGATTGCGCCAGCGCGTCGAGAATCGACGACGGGATGCCGTTGGCATTTGCGGGCCTGCCCTGCGGCGCGGTCGACGGCTGCGGCGCGGCCCGCACAGGGACTGGCTGGGCCGCCGTCGGTGGACCCAGTCGTGACGGCGGCGGTGACGACGGCGGTGCCATTGGCGCTGACGACGGCATCGACATTGGCGGTGGCGACGGCGCTGACATTGGAGCTGGCGATGGCGCGCGCGCCATCTGGGCACCCAGTTCAGCCAAGCTGGCGCGAGCGAGCGCTGCGCTATCCATCGGTGGGGCTGCAGGCGGTGCTACGAATGCCGGCGGTGGGGCGGCGGGGAGGGGGCCGCGCGCGGGCGGGCTCTGGAAGATCGGCCTTGCGGGAGCCGCTGCAGCCGCTGCCGCAGCCGGCATCCGTGCCGGCATTGGGACGCTCTGCCGGACCGGCGCTGCACCCGGTAGCGGCGGACGCGGCACCATGCGGGCGGCTTCGGCCAGCTTCGACGGCGCCGCCGGCTTGGCTTTCCCGTCGTTACTCCTGCCCGATGCCTTGGATGATGATTGGCCAGCGGCCGGCGGCGGCGTCGCGCCGCTGGCTGATGCTGCGACGGCGGGTTGAGCGACGGGTTGGGCGGCGGATTGAGGGACGGGTTTGCGCTCCTTCAGCATGAACAGGCTGCCACGCTTGGTGCGCCGCTCGGCCTTGCGCAGATCCTTCAACATCTGCAGCACGTCTTTTGCCGCGAGCGGTGGCCCGTAGAATGTCCCTTGCGCGTATTCACAACCGAGCGCCCGCAACGCCGCCGCGTCTTCTTCGATCTCGATGCCCTCGGCGACGACTTTCTTCCCGAGTTCGTGCGCCAGCGATACCACGGACCGCAGGATGGCCGACACGGTGCCCGCATCGTTGCTGGCATGCACGAGGGCGCGGTCGACCTTGATGGTGTCAAACGGAAATGTGTTGAGATACGTCAGCGACGAATATCCGGTGCCGAAATCGTCCAGCGCCAAACCGGCGCCCGCAGCCGTCAGTTCGCCCAGCACATTGGCCGCGTGCTCAGGGTTTTCCATGACGAGCGCTTCCGTCACTTCCAACCGCAGACAGCCGCGCGGGATCTTGCCGGCGTTGATGATCTTGCGGATGTCGCCCACCAGCCCGCTGCCCGGCAACTGCCGTCGCGAGATGTTGACGCTGACGGTCAGCGGCGCCTCCGGACGGTCATATACGGCCTGCCAGCGTTCCAGGTCGGTAGCGGCCATGGCGATGACAGCCGTGCCGAGAACGTGAATGAGATCGGACTGCTCGGCGAGGGGCACGAATTCGGCCGGATCGATCTTGCCGAGGCGCGGATGCTCCCACCGCACCAGCGCTTCATAGCCGGCGATCTGCTGGGTGCGCATGACATAGATCGGTTGGTACTGCAGCGTCAGTTGCCGCTTCTCGATGGCCACGCGCAGGTCCGCTTCGATCATCGCCTGATCGCGGCGGTCGGCCCGGAGATCGGGTGTGAACGCGAGCACCGCATCGCGGCCCTGCCGGCGTGCGCGATGCATGGCGATTTCGGCGTCGTCCAGCACGTCCGCTGCCGTGGCCCCGCTGTTTCGATTGTACACCGCGTAGCCGATCGCGGCGGTGGGCGTGATCTCGACGTTGCCGATTTTGATCAACGATCGCACCGAGATGCGCATGCTGTCTGCCAGCATATGCAGGTCGCGCGTCGGACGTTGCGCCAGCAGCAAAATCCCGAACTGGTCGCTGCCGATGCGAGCCAGAGTTTCGCCGGGTCCGATCAGGTGGCCGAGCCGGCGCGCCAGCGTGATCAGCAACCCGTCGGCTTCGAAATGCTGGGTCGCATTCGCCAGCGCCTTGTAGCGGTCGACATCGATCACGATGACGGTCGGCTGAATCAGCGGCTCGCTCTTCGAGCGCGTGACGGCGATGCCCAGTCGATCGAGAAACAACGCTCGATTCGGCAGGTTGGTGACTGAATCGTGCACCGCATCGTGCACGAAACGCTCGTGCGCGGAGTGACTGTCGGTGGTTTCCCGCACCAGTCCGACGCAACGGATGTGGCGCCGGTCTGCGGTCGGATCGGTGGCGGCCTCCAGCGCGAACCAGCGATAGTCGCTGTCGACGTGCCGCATGCGAAACTCGAGGCGCAAGTCGCCGTTGCCGGCTTCCTTGAGGTGGTCGAGTGCCTGCCGCAAGCGGTCGCGATCGACCGGGTGCATGCGATCGAGAAACACCTGCGCGGGCGCATGCAGATCGCCGGCGGCGATGCCGAGGGCTGCTTCGAGGCCCGCCCCGACTACGATCTGGTCGCGCTTGCCGTTCCATTCCCACAGTGAGGCGCCGGAGTTCTCCAACGCCAATAGGCGCGCGCCTTGATCGCCGCTGCCGACCGCATGGAGTGGTTCGACCGACCGGAATGCATATTGCGTGACCGTGAACCCGATCAACAACACGATGAGCACCAGCCCTGATACCAGCGCAGTCAACGCGGCGTCGGTCTGCAGCCGGGCGGCGAACACGAACGCCATGCCGGTGATCCACAGTCCGAGCAGCATCCACACCGGCACCAGCGAGAGCGCACGATCCTGTCCACGCAACGCCAGCAGGATGACGAACACGCTGCACAGCGCGAAAATTCCGCCCGTCGACAGGCGCGCGAACGTGGCTGCCAGCCGTGGGTCGAGGAAGGCTACGGCAACCAATCCTAATTGGCCAAAGATCCAGAGCCGCAATAAAAGGCGTGCAAACCCGTTCCAAGCGCCGAGCCGCAGGAAATTGTAGGTGAAGATCAGCAACGTGGCGGCAACGCCCGCTTCGGTCGCCGCGCGATACTGAGCATTGTCCTCGGGTTTGACGGCGAACAGCTTGTGCCAGAACCCGAAATCCACGCACAGGTAGGCGAGCACGCACCACGTAAACAGCGCCGCCGCCGGAAAGATGATCTTGTGGTTGGCAGCAAACACCGCGCTCAGGAACACTGCCAGCAGGCCCGTGATGCCGAGCAGCACGCCGTACAGCAGTTGCTTGTTACGCGCCCGCTTCTCGTAGTCGAGCGCCCGCCACACCGTCAGCCGTGGCGTCGCATCGCCGAACAACTCGACTGCGAACGTGACGGTCTGGCCGGGTTCCACCGTCAGCCGGTAGGCGTCGCTGCCGTCGAGCGCCAAGTTTTCGGGCAGGAAGCCGATCGACGGCGTCACATTCTCGATCTGGCGCGCATCGAGGCGTGGCCAGATGATGCCGGAGCCCGATTGATTGTAACGGTCGGCGATCAACCAGCGCTCGACGCGGGTGTCAGACACGTTGCGCAATGCGAAGGCGAACCAGTTCGGATTGGAGCCGCGCGCCACCGCACCCACCGACATGCGGTCGGTCAAGCCATCCGTGCCGGCGGCGGTCTCGAATTGCAACTGGTCACCGACATTGCCGATCGTGGTGCCCAACGCGTTGATGTCGATGCGGTCCTGTTCTTTGCCGACTTCGATGGGCGTGACTGCATGCGCCGGTCCCACGAGTGCGATCAACACAGACAGCATCAACACCAGGCGCGCCGACGCCTGCGCAAGCGCCGGTAAGCCGGATCGTGGCTTGCAGATAGGCAGCCACCACAAAGGGTGCGTACGGCTCGGCGAACGGCGCATCAGTGCTGCGCCTCCACGCCGGCATCGTCGCTCAGCCGCGCGAACAACAGGTGATCCTGCCAGGTCCCGCGGATGCGCAGATAGTGCCGCGCCAGCCCCTCGCGTTGAAAGCCCGACTTCTCCAAGACCCGGATCGATGCTCCATTGTCGGGCACGCAGCCGGCTTCGAGCCGATGTAGTTGCAGGGAGCGAAACGCGAACGGGGCGAGCGCCTGCAGCGCATCCGTCATCAGCCCGCGACCGCTGCTCGGCGTACCGATCCAGTAGCCGACGCTGGCCGCCTGCGCCACGCCGCGCCGCACGTTCGACAGCGTGATCGCGCCGCACAGCCGCGTTCCGCTCACATCGAAGATGAAGTAGGCGTAGCCGGTGTCTTGCGCCGCCTCGCGGCCATAGTGTTTGAGGCGATGCCGGAACGTCGTGCGGCTCAGTTCATCGCGCGTCCACGACGGCTCGAACGGCTCCAATTCCGCCCGGCTCGCGGCTCTGAGATCGGCCCACGCCGCATAGTCTCCCATCACCGGCGCGCGCAGGCGCACATTGCGGCCTTTCAGCTCGAAATCGAAGTTCGTGCGCGGCGTTGGAAGAAGAAATGTCATCGCTCGTTTTTGGCGCTCCCTGCGGACTTCGCGATCGGCTGCGGCTCAAGCGGCGGGACGGCTGGTATCGATCACGGACGCTGCGGGTGCGCCTGTAGTGGAAAACGGTGCGGCCGCCCGCGTGGCCATCGCCGCGCTCTTGCGACCCGTCCCGACCACGACGGCCGAAATTGCCTTCGTCGAAATCATGCTCTCGGCAAAGGCGCGGATATCGGCAGCGTTGACTGCGTCGACACGGGCCACCAATTCGTCGGCTTCGACTATCCTATTGTGGATCAGGACTTGCCGCGCCACCTGCTCGACGCGCGATCCAGAACTTTCCAGGCTCATCAGCAGCCCGGCCTTCAATTGTGCTTTGGCGCGCTCGACTTCGCGCATTTCGGGCAATGTCGCGGCGGCCCGTTTGCACTCTTCGCGGACGACGTCGATCAGTCCAGGCAGCATCGCGTGCCCGGTCGCTGCGTGAATGGTGAACATGCCGGTATCACCGAGCCCCCAGAAACTCGAATAGATCGAATAGCACAATCCGCGATGTTCGCGGACCTCCTGAAACAATCGCGACGACATTCCGCCCCCGAACAGGCCTGAGAAAACCTGCGCCGTGAAGAACGTGGGGTCGCGGTATCCCGGCCCCTCGAACCCCATCAGCAGATGGCTTTGCTCGAATGTCTTGGTCGATTGGCGGGTCCCACCCACATATTTGGCCGCATCAAATCTTTTTGCCTCGGATGGTGCCGCCGCAGTTAGACCGCCGAATAGGGCTTCGGCATGGCGCACAACCGCCGCATGATCGACATGCCCGACTGCCGCGACGATCAGGTTTGCGGCGTGATAATGGCTTTTCAAAAATCCGCGCAGATCGGTAACGGAGAAATTGCCGACCGTTTCAGCGGTCCCGAGAATGGCGCGACCGAGAGACTGCTTGGGATAAGCCACATCCGCCAACAGATCGTAGGCGATTTCGTCGGGGCTATCGCGAGTTGCGGCGATCTCTTGGAGGATCACGTCGCGCTCGCGCTCGAGTTCGCCCATCGAGTACTTCGGTTCAAGCAGAATGTCGGCGATGATATTGAGCGCCAGGCCGACGTCGGCTTTCAGCACGCGCGCGAAGTACGATGTGGTTTCCAGGCCGGTCGCAGCATTCAACTCCCCGCCGACCTGCTCGATCTCTTCCGCGATGTCGCGCGCGCTGCGGCGGGCCGTGCCCTTGAACGCCATGTGTTCGAGAAAATGCGAGATGCCGTTCTCGGCCGCATTCTCGTGCCGCGCACCCACGTCCACCCAAACCCCGAGCGAAACGGTTTCCACGTGCGGCATGTGTTGCGTGACGACGCGCACCCCGTTCGGCAGTCTGGTGATCGTCCCGGTCATGCGCGGCCTCGCGATTGGGCGGTAACGGTGGAGGTGGCAGAGATGAAGGCTTCCAGAGCACTTATGTCGTTGGGAAGCTTCGTCATACGCTCGGGATCGGTCATCAGGGCTGCGAGCCGGGGTGGCAGTCCCGCGTCGAGGCCGGCGATGGCTTTGATCGCGTCGGGGAATTTGGCGGGGTGGGCGGTGGCCAAAATGATTTCCGGAGCCGCCGTCGCAGAAGCGGGCGCCGCCGCAGCGCACGCCGTATGCGGGTCGAGGAGGTAGCCGGTGGTCGCGTAGATGTCCCGAATGGTCGTTGCCACCCGCGCTTCGTCCGCAGCCGACGCCGAAAAATCGGATTGCAGACGGGCGGCTATCCCGGCGTCCAATTCAAATCGGCCGGCTTGCTTGAGCGTGTTCATGAGCCCCTGGATCTTGCCGGCGTCACGACCCGACGCCTCGAACAGATAGCGCTCGAAATTCGACGACACTTGGATGTCCATGGACGGCGACGACGTGGCCATCACGCCCCGCGTCTCGTACACGCCGGTGGCCACCGTCCGCGCGAGAATATCGTTGCTGTTGGTGGCGATGGTCAGCCGCTCGATCGGCAACCCCATCTGGCGGGCGACGTAACCCGCGAAAATGTCGCCGAAATTGCCGGTCGGCACGACGAACGACACCTTCCGATGCGGCGCGCCGAGCGCCACCGCCGCCACGAAGTAATAGGTCACCTGCGCCGCAATCCGGGCCCAGTTGATCGAGTTGACGCCCGACAGATGCAGGCGGTCGCGAAACGGCAGATTGTTGAACATGTCTTTGACGCGCGCTTGGCAGTCGTCGAACGTGCCCGTCATCGAAATGGCATGCAGATGCGGGGCCGCAGGCGTCGTCATCATGCGGCGCTGCACGTCGGAAACGCGCCCGTCTGGAAACAGAATGAAGACATCGGCCCGCGTTGCCGCCCGGAACGCTTCGATGGCGGCACCGCCCGTGTCGCCCGACGTCGCGCCGACGATGGTCGCGCGCTGGCCGCGTTTTTTCAGCACATGGTCCATCATCCGCGCCAGCAACTGCATGGCGACGTCTTTGAATGCCAGCGTCGGCCCGTGAAACAGTTCGAGCACGAAGCGGTTTGTTCCGATCTGCACCAGCGGCGTCACGGCCGCATGTCCGAACGTGCCATATGCCGACGCCGTCATGGCCGCCAGATCGGCACGCGGAATGGCCCCGCCGGTCAGCGGCTCCAGCACGTCCACCGCCACCGCGTGGAAGGGCTTGCCGGCAAATCCGGCGATCGTTGCAGCAGACAGCCGCGGCCAGGTCTGAGGCACGTACAACCCGCCGTCCCGCGCAAGGCCGGCTAGCAGCACATCCTCGAAGCCGAGCTCAGGCGCCATACCGCGCGTCGACACGTATCTCACTGCAATCGAACTCGTTTTCAGTAGCGCCGAACAGGATACGCGTGGCGCGGTCGCGGGGGGCATTGCCCTCAGTATACATCACCCGGCGTCCGTCCGGGGACAACCTTGTGCCTCGTTAACATCTATTCGCGGGAGCGCGCCAGCCGTCCCCGTGCGAACACAAGAAAAACACCGATCAGCGTCGCCGCCAGGGCGTACCACGTCAGCGCATACTCGAGATGCCGGTTGGGCAGGTTGACGAGCGCGGTTCCGCCTTCCGGCCAGCCGCCGGGGTTGGCGGGCAGTGCCTCGGCGTCGATCATTACGGTTGCGACCCGCCTTTCAGCCCCAAAACCCGCCGATGCATTCAACGCCGGCAAATCCCGCCAGAACCACACGTTCTTTTCGACATCGTTGGCGGGCGTGAACTGGTTGCGTTCGCCGGGCGCGCGGACGATGCCGCTGACCGCCGTTACCTCCGTGCTGTTGCCGGCCGCGCGCGTTGCCGGATCGCGCAACCGCGCTGGCACATAGCCCCGGTTCACCCACACGATCGGTGCTTGCCGGTCATCGTCGTTCGGCGACATCACCAGCGGCGTGAACACGTGATAACCGCTGCCCAGCCGGCCGTCCGCGAACCAGTAGCGTTCGTTTTCATGCTGGAACCGGCCGCGCACCGTGACCCGCGTGAACGGCAATAGCCCGCTGAGCGCTGCCCGCGCGACCCCGCTGTCGATGTCGACCGGCGCTTTCGCACCGCGTGCGGCGATGTCGGCCAGCAGCCCTTCTTTCCACGCCCGGCGCTGCAGTTGCCACGTCCCGAGCGACACCAGCAATGCCGCCGCGACCGCCGCAGCGATCGCCGGTAGCATCAGCCTGGATTTGCGCCAGCGCTCGATCACCGTCCCGCTCACTTCTTTGCCAACTGGCCTTGCTCAGCCTTGTTGCGGAACTGCAGCCCGATCAGCAAACCCTTCAACGCGCGCAGGATCAGCAGCGCCAGCAACGGCGTGAGCAGGCCCCACGCGAGCATGTGAAACCACACGGGCGCACCGAATTTGAACTCGGCGATCAGCGCCATGCCCAGCACCAGAAACCCCAGAATGAGAATGGCGAACACCGCCGGCCCGTCGCCGGTGTCGATGAACGTAAAATCCAGATCGCAACTCGGGCACCGGTCGCGCAGCACCAGACCGCGCCGGAACAGCGAACCCTTGCCGCATCGCGGACACGACCCAGCCAGTCCCGCCAATGCCGGTGTAACGGCCGCACCAGACGCATCTGGGGGCATAGTCGGACCTGTCATTCGGCGATCTCCTCGCCTCGACCGTGCGCACGCCCGCGCATGGACGCAAGCGCACAGCCGTCACTGCAACGAGATGACGCACATCTTCGGCGCCGACGGCTGCGTCAGCTCCACCGCCGGTTCGACCACATGAACTGCTCCGGCGCCTCGCGCACCCACGCTTCGAACTGCGCCTGCATGGCGGCCGTCGTTTCACGAATGTCGTCGCCCTGGTTGGCCGTGCGCGGCACCCGCAGTTCCTTCAGCTCGATGCGAAAGCGGCTCGATGTGCCGATCCGCAGGCACCGCCCCATCCAGATGCGCGCGCCCACGCGCCGGGCGATCATCGCCGGCACCATCACCGATTTCGCCGGCTTGCCGAAGAACGGCACCGGAATGCCCTGCCGGTCATAAAGATCCGACACGATCGCCAGCCGCCCGCCCTGCCGCACATAGTCGGTCATGATGCGCGCCGTCCGCTGGTTTTCCTCGATCTGCCCTTTGCCGAACAGCCCGCCCGGAAACAGCCCCTTGCGCTGCCCCCGCAGATACGCATCCACATACGGGTTCTTGACCATCCGGAAAATCGCTGCCGGATTGCCGCCGGCTTCCGTGAACGGCAAAATCGCCAGTTCCCAGTTACCCATGTGCAGCGTTACGCCCACCGCCGGACCCAGCTTGCCCCGGTAGCGATCCAGCACATGTTTAGACACGAACTCGAACCGGTCCTTCTCCTCGATCAGCCGGTCGATCGACATCGTCTCTGCCATGACCCGGCCGAGATTGCCCCACATCTGCAGCGCAATCGCTTCCCGCTCGGCCGGCGTCTTGTCCGGAAACGCGATCGCCAAGTTGTCCAACGCCCGTTTGTGCCGCCGCAGCTTGGGTGCAATCGCCGTCCAGGCCGCAGCCGAGCACCGCACCGCCACATCCAGTGGTGCCAGCCGGATCAAGCCGACGATCACCCGCAGAGCCGCATATTCCAGCCGGTAGCGCAGATCGAGCAGACGTGACGCGAGAGCGGAGGGCATGGCGGCTTTCATCGGCGATGTGGCCATTTCGCTTCGCAACCGCAAATACGGAAAGCAACTCTCGGTTTTCGTCATCCCGGCGAAGGCCGGGACCCACGACATGGCCGAAATTAGCCCTGTTCGTGAAGCGCTGCGGTGTCGAAGGTCCACCAGATTCAGTTATGAAGTCTCGTGAGGCTAGTCGTAGGTCCCGGCCTTCGCCGGGATGACGAAAGTATTAATCCGCAGCCCATGATTGAATCTGACGGCGGTGTGCTCGACCGCTCTACCGATTACTCATTTTTGTTTGTGCAGTCCTCTCCTTCGCCCACCTCACCGCCTGTTGGCAAGCGGCTGCATCAACACCGGCACTCTGCCCGGCGCACGCAACCCCGCCTGCATGGCCGCTCGCCTGAGTGTCCGGCTGTTGGCGAGGGCGTGCATGCCGAGGCCCCGCAACCCCTGCACGGGCAAGAAATCCAGCAGCAGCGACCGATTGAGCAGGTCGATGCCGATTTCGCGCGTGACCAGATCGGCAGCCCTTGCGCGGACGTATGCCCCGGTGACTGCAGCACAACCGGGATCTCGCTCTCCATACTCTGTAATGCATTCGGCCAGCGCCGCCGCATCGCGGAATCCCAGGTTCAAACCTTGCGCGCCGATCGGTGGCACCACGTGGGCTGCTTCCCCCACCAGCGCCACGCGTCCCTTGGCGACGGCGGTGGCCATCAGTCCGCCGAGCGGAAACGCCCCGCGCGGCCCGACCTCGCCGATCGGACCCAGCAAACCCTGCACATGGTGTGCGATCGCCGCCCCGAACGCCTCGGCATCCAGTGCCATCAATTCGGCAGCCCTGGCCGGCGTCTCCACCCACACCAGGCTCGACCGATGCCGTCCCGCCTGCGTGTCCGGCAGGGGCACCGTCGTCATCGGTCCCGACCGCCGATGCAACTCGGTGGAGACGCCGCCATGGGGCGCCGCGTGCTCGAAACTTGCAGCGATCGCCATCTGATCGTAGGTCCAGGTGCGCGCCGTGATCCCCGCAGCAGTCCGCGCCATCGACCGCCGGCCATCGGCCGCCACCAGTAGCCGTGCCACAAACGTCGCATTCTCAGCGGTTTTCAGCGTCACGCTCACGTCGGAAGGCAATATGGCGGTGATGTCACTCGTTGCGACGACCGTCACCGCCGGATGAGCCTGCGCCCGCGCCAGCAAGGCTGCCCGCAACGGATCGTTGGGCACGTTGAAGCCGAATTCGGCGCGGTCCAGTTCGTGAGCCTGAAACAGCACCTCCGGCGCCGTCAGCCAGCCGCCGCGCGCGTCCACGATCCGAATGGCCCTGAGATCAGCCGACAGCCGCCGCAACTCGCTCCAAACCCCGATGTTGTCCAGAAACGTGATGCCATCACCCAGGATGGCAGTCGTGCGCGTATCCCGCGCGCGCAAATCTTGTGGTGTGCGCGTATCCCGCGCGCGCAAATCTTGTGGTGTGCGCGTATCCCGCGTCTCGGCCTGCGCCAAGACCGTCACGCACGCCCCGGACTGCGCGATCGCCAAGGCTGCGGCCAACCCAGCCGCACCGGCACCGGCAACACAGATGTCGACTGCTGTTTCGACCATGTCTCTCTTTCAATGTCTCTCCTTAAGGGGCTGCTGCGTCCCTGTACACGCCGCGCACACGCGGCCGAGCGCCGCTCCTCGTTTTATGTTTGGTCGCGGCCGCCTCTCCGCGCCGAAGGCTCTGCATGAGCACCTGTCCCCCGTTTCCGAGGCAAAACATGTGTACAAAACAGCGAACTCGTCGTCGCCCGCACGGCAACCGTGAAATTTCCGGGGCTCGGCGCCGGTTTTGCCGAAACTCTCGCCGGCGCATCCGACAATCGCGAGATGCTTTACGAATCAATTGCTTGTGACAAAACACGCCGTGTCAAGACTAACTCTGCTGTTGCAATTTTCAGTGATCTGAAGTCCGTCGTGGGACGAATCGGCCACATGTTTGGGCAAAGCGCTGCTGATTCGGCTTTGTTGCTTTACCCTTCCTTCATCTTTGCGTATTCCTGAACTCGGAACGGTCGAGAGAAAGTCAAACGCGGGTTTCATCACCGCCACTGACCCTCAAAGTCGAAGTGCCCTGGCAATCGCACAGACGGGCATCAGGCTCTCGAGATCGACCCGGAAGATTTAACCGGCCTTGTATGGATTTGTCTGCGTTGTTCTGAATTCTGGTCTGCTTTTGTAAAAGTTGGTTGGTATCAGGTCGTAGTCGGGTTCGTGGCTTAACAGTGTCAAACGGAGAGAATACATGATGTTCGGGGGACTTAAGAAATCTGCTAGCCGTCTGGCGCTTGTCGCCGCTGCTGGCGTCCTGTCCACAAACGCTTACGCTGCCGACCTCGGTGGTGACTGCTGCGCCGACCTCGAGGAGCGCGTTGCTGAGCTCGAAGCCACAACTGCTCGCAAGGGCACGCGCAAGACCTCGCTCGAAATCTACGGCCA
>JANLYD010000030.1:0-1876 GCA_031365465.1 Hyphomicrobiaceae bacterium | reverse complement strand
GCTTGCCAAGACTGTGATTTAGGCCGCGTTGCGGAAAATCGCAGCTATTTCGGCGTCTGCATTGGCAGCTGCAACTGTGGTCGCGAGCACCTGCGAAGGCGCGGAAAAGCGCCCTGCATGGGCAATTTCCGATGGCGACGGGTACTTGTCGTACACCATCGCATCGCGCTTCTGGGACGCGCGCTGAACGGCCTCAAACGAGAAGCCTGAGAATAGCGAGAGAAGCGCTCCTGACTTGAGCGAAGACATGATCATATTCCTTTGAATTCGTGGGCGCACCGGCCGCCTTGTAAGAAGCAACCTAGCACCGCCCTATGAATCAACTGTAACCCACGGATATAACTAAATAAAGGCGGTAGCTATGCAGATCAGGAATGCGAATTTTGCAGCGCTGAGCTGCCGCAGGGTTAACCTAACCGCCGTTAACTTGGTGTTCAGACCTGGTCCCCGCACAGCCCATCGATCCTTGTTTGGGCCGAGGCGGGATGTGGACGCGGCGGCAGGGCCCAACGACAAGCTTAACAGCCACCGCTATAAGCGCTGCCGACGCCAGATTCCTTCAAACAAACCAGACTCCTTCAAACAAAGACGAGCGAGATGACCGCCACCACCGCCCCTAAAATCACCCCCGACATGATCGCCAGCCACGGCTTCAAGGGCGACGAATACCAGCGCCTTCTGGATATCCTCGGCCGCGAGCCGTTATTCTGCGAACTGGGCATCTTCTCGGTCATGTGGAGCGAGCACTGCTCCTACAAATCCTCGCGCTTTTGGTTGAAGACGTTGCCGACAACCGGCCCGCAGGTCATCCAGGGGCCCGGCGAGAACGCTGGCGTTGTCGATCTTGGCGACGGCGACGCCGTCGTCTTCAAAATGGAATCGCACAACCACCCGTCCTACATCGAACCCTTCCAGGGCGCGGCAACCGGCGTCGGCGGCATCATGCGCGACGTCTTCACGATGGGCGCGCGGCCCGTCGCCAACATGAATGCGTTGCGGTTCGGCGCGCCGGATCATCCGAAAACCCGCCACCTCGTCAATGGCGTCGTTGCCGGCATCGCGCACTACGGCAACTGCACCGGCGTGCCAACGATTGGCGGCGAAACCAATTTCGATGCCGGGTACAACAACAACATTCTCGTCAACGCCATGTGCGTCGGCCTCGCCCGCACCGACAAGATTTTCTATTCAGCCGCCAAGGGCGTCGGCCTGCCCGTCGTCTATCTCGGCTCCAAGACCGGCCGTGACGGCATCCACGGCGCGACGATGGCGTCCGCCGAATTCGACGACAAGTCGGAAGAAAAGCGCCCGACCGTGCAGGTTGGCGATCCGTTCACCGAAAAGCTTCTGATCGAAGCCTGCCTCGAATTGATGGCAACGGACAGCATCATCGCCATTCAGGACATGGGCGCGGCGGGCCTCACGTCATCTACATCGGAAATGGCCGACAAAGGCGGCGTCGGCATCGAACTCAATCTCGATCTCGTGCCCCAGCGCGAAACCGGCATGACCGCCTACGAGATGATGCTGTCGGAAAGCCAAGAACGCATGTTGATGATCCTGAAGCCCGAGCGCGAAGCCGAGGCCAAGGCCATCTTCACCAAATGGGGCCTCGATTTCGCGATCATCGGCACGACGACCGATACTGGCCGGATGGTCATCAGACATAAGGGCATCGTCGAAGCCGATCTTCCCGTCGACAAGCTCGCCAATTCTGCACCCATGTACGAGCGCCCGTGGGTCGAGCCGAAAAAACCGGTTACGATTTTGCCGGAGTGGGTGCCCGCACCCAATTCCATTCTCGGCACGTTGAAGGACATGATGGGCGGACATGCGCTCGCCTCGCGCCGCTGGATCTGGGAACAGTACGACCACA
>JANLYD010000022.1:0-15113 GCA_031365465.1 Hyphomicrobiaceae bacterium | reverse complement strand
CCCGGCCGGAGCGCGACCAGCGCGTGAGGCCCAACCGCTCCTATAGAAAAAGGGGACCTTGGCGGGATCCCCTTGTTTCGATTTGGGTGTCTGAATGCGGGCGCTGGTATCAGGCGGCGACGTTGCCGGCATCGCTGGGATCGCGCAGCACGTAGCCACGGCCCCATACGGTTTCGATGTAGTGTTTGCCGCCGGTCGCTGCCTGCAATTTTTTGCGCAGTTTGCAGATGAACACGTCGATGATCTTGAGCTCGGGTTCGTCCATGCCGCCGTAGAGGTGGTTCAAGAACATTTCCTTGGTCAGCGTCGTGCCCTTGCGGAGCGAGAGCAGTTCCAGCATCTGGTATTCCTTGCCGGTCAGATGCACGCGGTTGGCGTGCACTTCGACCGTCTTGGTATCCAGGTTGACCTTGAGGTCGCCGGTTTCGATGACCGATTGGGCATGGCCCTTCGAGCGGCGCACGATGGCATGGATGCGGGCGACCAGCTCGTCTTTGTGGAACGGCTTGGTCATGTAGTCGTCGGCACCGAAGCCGAGACCGCGCACTTTGTCCTCGATGCCGATCAAACCGGACAGAATGAGGATCGGCGTCTGCACCTTCGACACCCGCAGGGTCTTGAGCACTTCGTAGCCACTCATGTCGGGCAGGTTGATATCCAGCAGTATGATGTCGTAATCATAGAGCTTGCCGAGATCCACGCCCTCTTCGCCGAGGTCGGTGGTATAGATGTTGAAACCTTCGGACTGCAGCATCAATTCGATGCTTTGCGCTGTGGCGCTGTCGTCCTCAATTAGAAGAACCCGCATGTCTTTCCTCTCGTCCCCTGCCTGATGACAGGCCGCTTGCCTCGGTTCGCAAAGAGAACGCCACAACGATTACTGAGCTCTATTTCCACGACGTTAACCGTCAAAGGTTAACAAACCCTAATTAACGTTTGTGGAAGAATTGGAAACTGTCGAGCGCGGCCATTTTCGCACAGTGCGACCGGCTCCAAACAAAACAACACGTCGTAAGGCTACACATGGGACATCGATCGTCCGGCCGCAATTCATCGTGGCACGGCATCGCAATCGATGCCGTGTTCGGCTGACAACCTGATGGGTGTGCGCGCCCGACCGACGCCGTGCAAATTGGTTAACTGATTTGCGAGTCGGCAGGGAAGGGCCAATCGGAGTGAAAAGCGCTCCAATGAGGCGAATGCGGTATTCGTCATGGCAGCGTTGCTTTACCGCAACTTAAATGATTAATGGCAAATGATACACTGAGTAGAGGCGGTGGTCGCCGCACCAAGCAGCGATCAGTAGTCCGCAGGTCAGACCAAAGACTTTGCCATGTTGGCATGGAAGTTGCTGTGTCATTGCTTGCCAGTATGAGTTGCAGGGGTATCGCGTCATGAAGTCGAGAGAGTCTGCGTTGCGCGTCAAACGCTTCGAAGTCGCCGAAAAGGCCCGGAAGGCAGATGATCTGCTGTCGATGGCTCGGGATTTCGAGATCATGGCGACCGATCTCGAGCGCCAGATTCGTGCGGAGGAGGAACGGACCGGGGTCAAGGATCCCGCCCATTTTTCGTACTCCACGTTCGCCAAGGCGGCGTCGTTGAGGCGCGAGAAACTGATGGTTTCGGTTGCCGACCTCAAGGCGCAGATGGATGCGGCGATGGCAGCGCACGATTTGGCGCGCGAGGCGTTGACGGCCATGGAGGCCGACGAGGCGCGCGAAATACGTCAGCACGGCAAGATCGAACGCAACGGGCTGGCTTACGGCTGAGGCCGATAAACCGCACGACGACGAGCAACCGTTGCGTGGGGCTTATCGCCCTGTGAATTACTGCACTTTCAGGCCCCGCCACGTCTAGACTTTCAGACAGGCATCGGGCCTACAACGGTCATGCATGCGACCGGCAACATTCGTCCCAATTTTTTGAGCATTGCGGCGTCCGGCTGCCTGCTGGCGGTGATCGTGCTCGGCGGCTGCGCCGGCAGTGCTGGCATCGGAGTTGGCAGCGCGTTGACGGCCGGCTCGCTCCCTGCGCCCGACGCGCTTATCGCTAGCAATCCCCCGACGACCGTGTACGCGGAAATTGCGCAGAAGGCGTTGTCGTGTTGGATGGGGCCGAAAGGGCCGCTCAAGGCGAGCCACATTTTTCATGCCGACGCTGCCTCGCCCACGACGGGTGGCAGGGCGGAAATTGCATTGCACGAACGCGATCTCAGTCAGCCGCATCCATGGGGCGGGCGAGTGTTTCGCGTCGAGCTGTCGCCAGCCGGTGGCGGCACGGATACGCGCATCGAGATGGTCAATATCAAGCTGCCGCACGATCTCGCGGACGCGCTGCGCACCGACGTGAGCAACTGGGCCAAAGGCGCCGATGGCTGCCAGGCGCAAGTGGTGCGGCCGCCAGTGCCTGAGCCGGTGGCTGCGCCGGTTGTGGCGAAGGGCAAAAAGAAGAAGGTGTAGAACGCTTAGGTGGAACGGGGGAATTTCGCTTTTCGAGACTCGTCATCTCAGTAAGCACGACGGTGATTCATTGCGATGCCACATCCAGAAAGCTCCAGCACCTTGACGACGAGTGACACAAAAGATTGTCATCCTACCCCATGTGGGTAGGACCCAGGGTGCAGCAATTTGCGACAAATCGGCGTTCGTCGAAATCGCACCGATCTTATCATTTTTGACGCGTGTGGAACGCTGGGTCCTACCCACGAGGGGTAGGATGACAGTGAGAGTTGATTCGAGAGTTGAACCGGGCGGCCGTAATTACCGCACGTCCTGCGGATCTTCGATGCCGGATTGTTTCAAGTCTTCGGCGCGTGCGGCGTGATCGAAGGCGAGGAAATACTCGTCGAGTTGAGGTGGCTTCACGGCTGTGCCGGAAAGCATGGCGTGGGCCTGTCCGCGATGATGGATCTGGTGCTGGAAAAGGTGGGAGAGCAGGTTGTCGCAGCGTTCGTGGAAGATGCCGGCGCTGCCGCGATCGGTGGTGATCATCGCTGCGAGATGCGTTTCGTTGAGGCCATCGCAGAATGCTGTGAGGCGCGCGTCGCTGGCTGCCTGCGCTGCGGCGAGAGCGGGCATCGAGGAGTAGGGAAAGTAGTCTTGAAAGGCTTTGGGTCCTAAACCGCCATTCGTGAGGGCGTCGATGTAATAGCCGTCGACCGCCAGGATGTGGTTCAACGTCGCTTGAAGGGACGGGAAGAAGCTGACGCGGGGCGCTGTGAATTCGCCGTCGGGCAACGCGAGGCACGCCTGATGCAAGCGATAGTTCGACCACGCGTTGTTGCGCGCCCATTTGCGCATATGGCGGGAGAGGGGCATTGTAGGCTCGCTGGTGGAAACGGTGCGTGCGGAGTTGGGTTACGCGCGGATGGTCAGTAGGGTCACAATTGTGCTGATGTGGCCGCGCTAACCCAACCTACAAGGCGCGTTCCATTGCGGCGTTACCCCTGCAGCGATGACCACATTTCGCGGTCGCGGACGTCGGTCCAGACGACCGGCCAATCGATGCCGCGTGCTTCGTCGTAGGCGCGGGAGACGTTGAAGGGCAGGCAATGCTCGTAGATGGCGTAAGCGCCGAACGGCTTGTCCATGACGGCACGCACGGCGGCGAAGGTTTCTTTCAGCGATTTGCCCTGCGCGACGGCGAGTTCGGCGGGCTCGAAAGTAGCGGCGAGGAAATCGCGGGTGAGTTTGATGGCCTCGGCGACTTTCGGCGCACCGATCAGGGCGTCGCCACGACCGGGGACAAGCGCTACGGGCTTATAACTTTGCAGGCGGTCGAGTGTGCCGGGCCAGTCGCGGAAGTGGGCGTCGCCGCAGTAGCAGGCGGATTTGTATTCGACGAGGTCGCCTGAAAACATGACGCCGGCATCGGGCACCCACGCCACGGTATCGCCGGCGGTGTGGCCACGGCCGATCTGGACGATGTCGACGCGGCGCTTGCCCAGCCACAACGTCATGCTGCCGGAGAATGTCAGCGTCGGCCACGTCATGCCCGGCGGTACGCTTTCGACGCCCCGGAAGAGACGCGGAAAGCGGCCGATCTCGCTGGCTTTATCTTGCTCGCCGCGTTCGACGATGAGCTTGCGCGTGGTCTCGCTGGCGATCACTTCGGAGGCATCGAAGCCCGATGCACCGAGCACGCGCACGGCGTGATAGTGCGACAGCAGCACGTATTTGATGGGCTTGTCGGTGACGGCCTTGACGCGGGCGATCACGTCGCGCGCCATCAGCGGCGTGGCTTGGGCGTCGATCACCATGCAGCAGTCGTCGCCGACGATGACGCCGGTGTTGGGATCGCCTTCGGCGGTGTAGGCATACAACCCCGCGCCGAGGCTGGAAAAGCTGACGGTTTTTTCGGCCATGTCGGAGGTGGAGGCGAAGCCGGGCTTGGTCATGATGATCTC
Organism: Hyphomicrobiaceae bacterium; assembly: GCA_031365465.1. Taxonomy (GTDB): domain Bacteria; phylum Pseudomonadota; class Alphaproteobacteria; order Rhizobiales; family Hyphomicrobiaceae; genus JABFRJ01. The sequence continues at coordinate 10,708 of JANLYD010000022.1, read as the reverse complement.
CGAATAGTTATCGTGGCAGCGAGGCGGGGAGGGGGCGTTTGAGCTTGGTATGCACCGGCGTGGCGGTCCAGCCGAGCATGGTCATGAAGATGCCGAACGAGGCGAAGAACAGCCCGACTTCGGTGAAACCGAACGACCGGCTCATCTGAAACGTAAAGGCATCGCCGAACGGCCTGACGTCGGCACTGGCGACCAGCGCAAGACGGGCGAGATACGGCAGTAGGGCTGCCAGCGCGCCGACGACCACCACGCTGCCGATGCGGCCATCGCGGCGGCCGAGCATGCGGCCGGCCAGCCACGCCAGCAGCGGCACCAGCAGCAGCGTCAGGCCGAACAGCGCGGTTTCAAGTCCCTTCATGCCGTACGACTTTCTGATTGATGGCACCGAAAATGGAGTTGCCGGCAGCGTCGGTCATTTCGAGGCGGACGGTATCGCCGAAACTCAGAAACGGCGTGCGCGGTTTGCCTTCGAGAATTGTTTCCACCGTGCGCACTTCAGCCAGACAGGTATAGCCCGCGCCGCCTTCCGACAGCGGACGCCCCGGGCCGCCGTCTGTGCCCTTGTTCGACACGGTCCCCGAGCCGACGATGGCGCCGGCGGCCAAGCGGCGCGTTTTGGCCGCGTGTGCGATCAGATCGGCGAAAGAGAACGTCATGTCGCGCCCCGCGTCAGGCGCGCCGAGCGGCACACCGTTGATGGCGGCGCGGAGCGGCAGGTGCAATTTGCAATCGCGCCAGGCGGGGCCAAGTTCGTCGGGCGTGACGGCGACGGGGGCAAACGCGGTCGAGGGCTTGCCGTGGAAAAAGCCGAAGCCCTTGGCGAGTTCGTTGGGGATCAGATTGCGCAGGCTCACATCGTTGACGAGCAGGAGCAGGCGGATGCAGTCGCCGGCGTCGGCTGCCGAAATGCCCATGGGTACATCGTCGGTGACGACGGCGACCTCGCCTTCGAGGTCGATGCCGGAGGCTGTGTCGGCCACCATGATGTCGTCCATGGCGCCGATCATGGCGTCGGAGCCGCCTTGATAGATCAGGGGGTCGGTCCAGAAGCTGGCGGGCATGTCGGCGCCGCGTGCGCGTCTGACGAGCTCGACGTGGTTCACGTAGGCCGAGCCGTCGGCCCATTGATACGCGCGCGGCAACGGTGCCATCGCTTTTGCGGGATCGAAGGCGAACGTGGCGAAGGGTGCGTGTCGGCCGCCGTCCGCGACGGAGTTGAGTTCAGCCGATATCAACGCCACCTTCGGCGCCAGTTCGTCCCAGTCGTCGAGCAGCGCCTGCAACGTCCGCAGGCCCGCCACGACGTCTTCGGCGCGGGCTGCGAGCTTCAGATCGCGGGAGACGACGGCAAGGGACCCATCGCGCGTGCCGTCCCGTAGGGTTGCGAGTTTCATGTCTCGATGCTCCGGCTGGTCTCATCGACGGTATTGCATCATCACGAACAGCACTCGCAGCGCAAGGGCGGGAGCGCAAGTTTTGCCTGCCACGGCGGCCATGATATATTGCGGCATGTCAGCATCCGATCGGACACAGAAGCCGGGCTCCGGCGAGGCGTTTCTCGAACGCTGGTCGCGCCGTAAGGCTGCCGCGCGCACCACGGTTCCTGTGCCTGACGACGATGCGCCATCGGGCGAACCGGCAGCGAGCGACGTTGCACCTCGGCCCGCTGCGGCGACATCAGAGCGGGGGCAACACCATCCCGACGTCACCGAGGCAGGCTTTGCCGACGTCGATTTCGATGCGCTGAACTACGGGTCCGACTATGCCCGCTTCATGCAGGCCGGCGTGCCGGAGGCGATCCGCAAAAAGGCGCTGCAGAAGCTGTGGCTGTCCGATCCGATCTTCACCCAGGTCGACCCGTTTCAAGACTACGCCGGCGATTATACCGATGCAGCGGTCGCGGCGAAAGGCGTGCTGGCGACGGCCTACAAGGTGGGACGCGGCTTCCTGACGGAACAGGAAGCCGCCGAGTGGGACAAGTTGGGAAAGCCCGTGAGCGAACACGCAGCCATCGACGCGAACGTGGCAATCACCATTGTCGCCGAGCCGCCCGATCAGCCCGAGATCGCCGGATTCTTTGCTGCCTCGGAAGCCTATATGGCGGCGCTGTACCCGGCCGAAAGCAACCATTTCGTCGACATCGCAGCGCTGTCGCGGCCGGACGTGTTGTTCCTGGTCGCGCGGCGTCGCGGGGCGGCGGTCGGGTGCGGTGCGATTCTGCGGCGCGACGATGGCACGGCGGAGGTCAAGCGGATGTGGGTCGATCCGGAGGTGCGACGTGAACGGGTCGGGCATAATTTGCTGGTCGAACTGGTCGATGCGGCACGGGCTGACGGGATCGCGTCGCTGCTACTCGAAACCGGGATTGCCCAGCCGGAAGCCCTGGCGCTGTATCGGCGGGCGGGTTTTGTGGAGCGGGGTCCGTTCGGTGACTACGCCGCCGATCCGTTGAGCGTGTTCATGCAGAAGGATCTGACCTGATTCGGCAAGCCCCCTATGGGTTGATCTTCGCGCCGAGTCCGCGCTGTGGCAGTTACCTGATTATCGCGTGCCGATTGACGGCTGGGGCTCACCTATGATCAAGCATTTCTTCAATGCCGCCCTGTGACTTGCGCGGTGAGGAGGATGGTATCGTGAGCACTCGAACGCCCCGGCCGCTGGTTGCCGGCAACTGGAAAATGAATGGCCTGACAGCGGCGCTGGCAGAAGCCGGAAAGCTGCGCGTGGCGCTGTCGATCGCTCCGGTGGCGTGCGACGTGTTGCTGTGCCCGCCAGCGACGCTGGTTGCGGCTTTGGGTGCGGCGTCGGCCGGTTCGGTTCTGCTTGTCGGTGCCCAGGATTGCCATGCCAAAGCTGCCGGTGCGCACACGGGCGACATTTCCGCCGAGATGCTCGCCGATGCCGGCGTGCGATATGTCATCGTTGGTCACTCCGAACGCCGCGCCGATCATGCCGAAACCGACGCGAACGTGCGCGCCAAGGCGGACGCAGCGTTCCGAGCCGGATTGATCGCCATCATTTGCGTGGGCGAAACGCATGCGCAGCGGCAGGCCGGACAGACGCTCGCGGTTGTGGGTGCGCAACTTGCGGGCTCGGTGCCGAACGGCGCAACCGCTGCCAACACCGTCATTGCCTACGAGCCAGTATGGGCGATCGGCACGGGATTGACGCCGACTGCGGCTGATGTTGCGGGCGTGCATGCGGCGATGCGGGCGCAACTGGTGGCTCGCTTCGGCGCCGACGGAGAGGCGATGCGCCTGTTGTACGGCGGGTCGGTCAAGGCGTCGAATGCGGTGGAATTGATGGGCGTGGACAATGTCGACGGTGCGCTGGTCGGCGGTGCGAGCCTGAAGGCGGACGATTTTCTCGGCATCATCGGCGCGTATCGGGCCTGAGGCGTCGTACAACTGACAGACACGACCGTATGGCTCCGCATCTGACGGAGTGATGTCGGCCCACCTAGCATCAAAATTCGATGTCGCACCAGACGGCGGCGTGGTCGGAGGAAGCGTGGCTGGCATTGGTGATTTCGGGATAGATCTCCCACAGTGTGCCGTTTTTTCCGCCCCAGACGCCGCGCCGCCAGATGCCGCCCTGGCTCATGCGTTCGTAGAGCTTCGGTGACAGCAGGAGGTAGTCGAGCTTGTCGCCGGCGTGGCCGTCCTTGAAGGTGCCGGGGCGGCCGCCGTCGTCGAAGGCTGCGTGCGTTGCTGCGTCGCGGAGATCGGTGTCGGTGAGCAACGGCGAGAGCGTGTCTGAGTCCGGTCCGTCGTTGAAATCGCCGAGCACGCAGATGTAGTCGGCGCCTTCTTTCTTCAGGCGTTCGTAGATGGTGCGTACGGTTTCGGCTTGCAGCCAGCGGCGTGCGTCGGACGCGTCTTTCGCGCCGTAGCCTTGGCTTTTGAAATGATTGACGAGCACCCACACGGTGTGGCCTTGCGGCGTCCAGATGGCGAACTCCGGGCAATCGCGGCTGAACACGTGGCCGCCGCTCGGGCCGACATCGTCGACGTGGCTGCGCATCCAGCCGACCTTGTAGCCGGGCTTGGTCATCAGCCCGACGTCGATGCCGCGGGTGTCGTTGCCGTCGATCAGCATCGTTTCGCCGTAAGGTACGCCGTTGACGGCCGGCAGCAGCTTCTGGGAGAATTGCAGGAGGGCCGCGCGACCTTCGCATTCGATGACGCTGAGCACGTCGGCATTCAGATCGCGGACGACCTGGGCGGTGTTGCGGGTCGACACTTCGTTGACGAGTTCGGTTTTCATTTCGACCCAACCCGTCCAGTCGGCGCGGCCGGTGGCGACGATTTCAAGGCCGCCGCCCATGCGCCCACGTCTGAGCAGGCGTCCGCGATTTTGACGGAGTTGCACAAACGGTCCGCCGTCGTCCTTCTTTTCGATGCCGAGAGATTTCATGAGGGCGACCATGCGCGCCTTGTCGGTGTCGCTGTAGACGGTGTTTTCAAACAGCTCGTTGATTTCGGCGTAGCGGTCGACGGTGGGTTTGCCTTCCTGCCAGGTGTCGAGGTTGAGCGCCTTGGCGCGCGTAAAAAGATTTTCGACGTTGTAGGTTGCCAGGCGCATGCGGGCTCTCCCGCGCCATCGTGCAGGCGCGCAAAAGATGTGAGTCGCTGGCAGACTCCGTAGCAGCGGCGGCACGCTTTCGGGCGGCGGCGGACGGTTGGTCCACAGTTCAGTTGCGCGGCCGAAGGACAGGTGACGTGGGGGGTTACGCCTGATAAAGCGCCAGGGAAGCGACCTGGGAGATGTAGACTTATGCGCGCTGAGGAAACCGAAACGCTGCTCAACCGCTATTACGACGCGTTCAATCGTGGCGACAGCGACGGCATGCTGGCGTGCCTCGCACCGGATGTGGTGCACGACGTCAACATGGGCGAGCGCCGCTTCGGCAAGGAGGCGTTCCGCGCCTTCAACGCGCGTATGGCACATTGCTACAAGGAAACGCTGGAAAACATCGTTGTGATGAGCACGCCGGATGGTGGCCGAGGGGCTGCGGAATTCAACGTGGTGGGCACGTACAAGAATACCGACGAGGGCTTGCCGCCCGCGAAGGGGCAAACGTATGTGCTGCCGGCCGGCGCGTTTTTTGCCGTCAAAGACGGCCAGATCACGCGGGTGACGAACTATTACAATCTGACGGACTGGTTGGTGCAAGTGACGGGCGAGGAGGGGTGAGGTTCGCGTTTGCGCTTCGCGCAAAACCGGGCCGGCCCCGTACCCCGTGGGCGGGACACCCGCCAAACCGCCCGTCTTTTGATCGGGGGGATGAGGGGGCGGGCGCGCAGCAATCCGACTTTAACCGGTTTGTGTCAGCATTCCCCCGAAAGTTGCGGGGTAAGCGTTCGATGGACAGGCGAAAAGGATTTGTCGACGCGGTGAGTGCTGGTCGCGCCGGGTCGACCGTGCGCTTTCTGCCGGATTTGCCGCCGCAGCCCTGGCAAAAAGCGAAAGCGCCGCCCCGCACGATGGCGCGTGTAGCGGTCGCGCCGGCGAACGCACAGCAACCCGATGCCCAGCCGGATTGGTTCCGGGCTGCAGGTCGGGCCCCGGCCATGGCAATGGGGGTTGCGGCAGCCTTCGGCTTGCTCATGTCGGGTCTCAATGGCGGGCTCATCCAATTCGGCATTGCGCTGCTCGGGGTGTGCGCCATCGCATGGCTCGTCCGGCGGTCATGGCGGCTGGCGATATACGGACCGCAAAGCGGCGTCAGGCAGAACGCGCCTCCGGTGGAGGCATCGGTCAGGCGGGAGGCGGACGCCGTGACGCCGCCGAACGCCGTGCTGTTCAAGGCTTATGTGCGCGGGTTCTTTGCCTATCTGTCGACGCTTTTCCTGCTGTCGGCGCTCGCTCAGGGCATTGCACCGCAGAGCGGCATGCTGGCGCGGGCCTCGATGTTTCTGCCGACGCTCTACATCGCGATGATCTTACTTGGTGTGCTGCGGAGCGCGGTACTTGTGCTCGTCAAAGCAGCGCAGCATTTGAACATTCGTCGAGGACTGGCGGATTGCACGATCGGCGCGATACTAGCCGGACTTTATCTCGCGATGGATGTAATCGCTGCCACCCACGCCGGCATGCTCCCATCGGGCAAGCAACTCATGTTCGATTTATTCCAGATGTTCTCGGGGGCGATCGGTGGCTTCGAGTTCTGGCGGGCGGTCGGTGCGCCCGGTGCGACGCGACGCACTGCGATGTTGCTCGGGCGATTCAAGACTGGCTTGCTCAGCGGACTGCGGCGCGGATTTTGACAGCGTCGGGTGACGGGCCATAGTTCTAGTCGCCCTCAGGTGCCTGTCCCCAGCGAAGGCTCACATGCGGAAGACGCCGAACTTGGTTGGCTCGATGGGGGCGTTGAGGCAGGCGGCGAAGGCAAGGCCGAGGACGCGACGGGTTTCGCTGGGGGCGATGATGCCGTCGTCCCAGAGGCGGGCGGACATGAAATAGGGATGCCCCTCGCGCTCGAACATGTCCATGGTCGGCTGGCGGAACGCGGCTTCGTCCTCGGCGCTCCACGTTTTGCCTGCGGCTTCGATGTTGTCGCGCTTGACGGTGGCGAGCACGGAGGCTGCCTGGATGCCACCCATCAGCGAGCAGCGCGCGTTGGGCCACGTGAACAGGAAGCGCGGCGAGTAGGCGCGGCCGCACATGGCGTAGTTGCCGGCGCCGTAGCTGCCGCCGATCAAAACCGTAATCTTCGGCACGTTGGCAGAGGCGACGGCGGTTACCATTTTCGCGCCGTGGCGGGCGATACCGCCGGCTTCCGCCTCGCGCCCGACCATGAAGCCGGTGATGTTTTGCAGGAACAGCAGGGGTATCTTGCGCTGACAGGCAAGCTCGATGAAGTGAGCGGCCTTCTGCGCGCTCTCGGCCAGCAGAATGCCATTGTTGGCAAGGATGGCGACGGGGATGCCTTCGATGTGGGCGAAGCCGGTGACGAGGGTGGTGCCGAAGTTGGCTTTGAACTCGTCGAAGTCGGAACCGTCGACGATGCGGGCGATGATCTCGCGGGCGTCGTATTGGGTCATCAGCGATGCTGGCACGACGCCGTCGAGTTCGGCTGTGTCGTAAGCTGGTGGGCGGACGGCGCGCAGTGTCACGTCGGGCGTACGGGCAGCACCGAGATTGCCGACGATAGTGCGGGCGATATCGAGGGCGTGGCGGTCGTGCAGGGCGTAGTGGTCGGCGACGCCGGAGAGGCGGGTGTGGACGTCGGCGCCGCCGAGATCTTCGGCCGAGACGGTTTCACCGGTGGCAGCTTTGACGAGCGGGGGGCCTGCAAGAAAGATGGTGCCCTGCTTGCGCACGATGATGGTTTCGTCCGACATGGCCGGCACGTACGCGCCGCCGGCGGTGCAACTGCCGAGCACGGCTGCGATCTGTGGAATGCCCTCGCCGCTCATGCGGGCTTGGTTATAGAAGATGCGGCCGAAATGCTGGCTGTCGGGAAATACGTCGGCGTTGTGGGGCAGGTTGGCGCCGCCGCTGTCGACCAGATAGATGCAGGGTAACTTATTATTGAGCGCGATTTCCTGCGCGCGCAGATGTTTTTTGACGGTCATCGGATAGTAGGTGCCGCCCTTGATCGTGGCGTCGTTGCAGACGATCACGCATTCGCGGCCGGAGACGCGACCGATGCCGGTGATGACGCCCGCGCCGTGGATTGCGTCGTCGTACATGCCGTAGGCGGCGAGCTGGGAGAGTTCGAGAAAGGGTGAGCCGGGGTCGAGCAGGGTCATGACGCGATCGCGCGGCAGGAGTTTGCCCCGGCCGACATGGCGGGCGCGGGATTGCTCGTTGCCGCCGAGGGCGGTTTCGGCGCGTTTGGTCTGCAAGTCGGCCACCAGTGCGCCCATGGCTGCGGCGTTGGCTTTGAAGTCGACGCTGTCGGGGGAGATCGAAGATTTGATGCGGGGCATGGGGCGCGGGGCTCTGTCGGTGATGGGACTGTCATGCGGGCGTCGCTCGCGCGAATGGGGCTGCCGCCCCAATCCCCGCTCGGGGGAAGGTATCTCCCGAACCCCCTCCATTTTGCAAGGAATGCCTACGTCTCCAGCACCATTTGGGTTTGAGTGACGAGGGCGATCAGCTTGCCGTTGGCACCGGTGATCTTGGTTTGCCAGACCATCGTGCGGCGGCCGCGATGGACGGGTGTCGCTTCGCCGATAACGGTGGTGCCGATGGGGGCCGCGCCGAGAAAGTTGGTCTTGCTCTCGATCGTCGTGGTGCCTGAGCCCGCCTGCAGATTGAGGAACGTGCCGGCAGCACCCAACGTGTCGGCGAAGGCCATGATGGCGCCGCCGTGCAGGATATCGGGGCGGGTACACAGGGCTGCAGTGACGGTCATCCGGCCGATCACTTTGTCTTTGCCGGCGCTGACGAACTCCATGCCGATGTGTTTGGCGAAGGGTAGCGCCAAGTCGTTCAGCCGAGCTAGGTCTGTGGGTTCGGAGACGTCGTTCGATGCCATCTGGGCCTCCCGCATCAGGCGAAGCGTGCACGTGTGTGGCGCACCGGCTGAGAATGCGGCCTTCGCCGCTGATGTGCAAATGATGATAGCGCGCGCGGAATGTTTATGAACGCCTGCTGAATGGAATGCCGTTGCCCTGATCGTGGCGCGCACATGTTCCTTCAACACCATGAAACAAATCAAATAATTGCATTTTTAGCGACGGACGCGGCGGTGGTTGGCGTTGAGCTGACGTCTTGAAAGCGAGGCGGTCGCCAATGTGCGGCGCTTCGCGATTTCTCGGCAATCCGGGAGCAACAACGGGAGTACGACATGAGACGACACTTGATCATGGCCTGCGCGGGCATCGCCGCGCTCGCCGGCACGGCCCTGTCGGATACGGCATCGGCCGCGCCGGCACCGGCAACGTCTACGGCGGCGGCGACGGTGACGACGGCCACACCGGCAACCGACATTACGCCCGTGCAGTGGCACGGCGGTGGACGCCATCATGGTGGTTGGGGCGGCGGCCACGGCGGCTACGGTGGACGCGGTTATGGCGGCTATCGCGGCTTCTACGGTCCGCGTTTCTACGGCCCCGCGATCGGCTTTTATGCCAGTGGGCCACGCTGCTGGTGGAGCCATCGTTGGCACCGCCGTGTGTGCCGCTACTACTGATCGGCATGACGTGATCGCCTGAGTGAACCCGACGGCCGCAGGGCCGTCGGGACGCGTCTCACAATCGTTCAGGTAGGCCAGTGTACGCAATGCAACTGACTGGCGTTATGAGACGTGTGCGCCTTGGCGAGCCATGTGATAAGATCCCGTCGTGAGTTGACGGATGCTGCCATGGCCGGAAAAATATTTATCAACTACCGCCGCGACGATGCGCCCGGCGATGCGCGCAGCCTGCGGGATGGGTTGGTCGCGAAATTCGGCCGCGCCAATGTCTTCATGGATGTCGATGATCTGCTGGTCGGACAGCGATTCGACCAAGAGCTTGCGAAAGCGCTGGGTGTTTGCGACATCCTCATAGCGGTTGTCGGTCCGCGCTGGCTCGAACTGCTCCAAGCGCGTTCGGCCGATGGCGACCGGGACTATGTGCGTGAGGAAATCGCCGAGGCGCTGCGTCGCAAAATTGTGGTCATTCCGGTGCGCGTCGGGCGGGAGGGCCATCTGCACACATTGCCACGGTTGGAAGACTTGCCCGCCGACATTCGCGAGTTCGCGCTCTACCAGAAGCACGACGTGGTGCACGAGCGTTTCGCGCGCGACATCGCGGAGCTGCTATCGGCTATTGCGACATTGCGAAAATTGCGTCCGTTGGGACAGCGAACGGCCCGCGTCGTGTCGCAGAAGTGGCTGCCGGCGAGCGCCATCGCCGCAGTCCTCGCAGTGGCCGTCGGCAGTTACACCGGAGCCCTCGCGCTGCCGGCGCTGTGGGAGGCGGTTCTGGCGAGCATCAAAAGTTATTCCGGCGACAATGCGACGTCGACATCGGTACGCACGGCCCGAGCCGAGGCCTTCGAAGCCGTGCGTTTGGCGGCCGTCAGGTCGGGTGCTGAAACCGAGCGGATGCGGAAAGCCGAGGCCGAGGCCCGCGCTCAAGCCGCACAGGCCGCCGCTGCTGTCGCCGCAGCCTCTGCTGCTCCTGCTGCCGAACAATACGCTTCCCCAGCGGCTGTCGCGGCTCCCTATACAGTTCAAGATCTGAGTGTGAGTGCGCCTCCTGCCGCAAGATCGGCTGCCGCCCCTTCAGCAAACTGGAAAATGCGAAGTTTGAATGAGCCTGCTGCTGCTCCCGCGAAACCTGCAGTGCCGACGCCGGCGGAGCAATTCAAAATGCATCGCGTGGATGAGTACCAAGTAACCGCCCCAGCGGCAAAACCCGCTGTTCCGGCAATAATACCAACATTTAAAATGTACAGCGTGGATGACTATCTACCTAATCGCGCTGCCGCGAATCCTGCTTACGCCGCTCCGACGCAAGAGCTGCCGCTGCTGCTGCAGATTCAACGTCAGAACGAGCGAAACCGGGCCGTGAACGAGCGCGGCGAGCCGGTGCCACAGGTTGCTCCGAAGCGAAATCGGCCGGCGGAAGGGCTGAACGGCGGTTGAGTTTGCGCCGTCAGTGGCTGCGGCTGATGCAGAAGGCGACGACGCCGTCGAGGGCGCGCTTGGGGGTGCTGTCGGGGAAGATCTCGAGGGCATCGGTGGCGATGGCGCCGTAGTGGCGGGCGC
>JANLYD010000459.1:0-17998 GCA_031365465.1 Hyphomicrobiaceae bacterium | reverse complement strand
GCGCGCGAACATATTTCGACTTTGCGATCCTTCGTGTCGGCTTGGCCTTTTTCGTCGAAGGCCATGACGACGACGGCTGCGCCATAGCGAAGGCATTTCGTCGCCTGCTCGCGGAACTGCGCTTCGCCCTCTTTCATCGAGATCGAATTGACGATGGGCTTGCCTTGCACGCACTTCAGACCGGCTTCGATCACCACCCACTTGGAGCTGTCGATCATGACCGGCACGCGGGAAATGTCGGGCTCGGATGCGATCAAGTTGAGGAACGTGACCATCGCCTTCTCGCTGTCGAGCAGGCCTTCATCCATGTTGATGTCGATGATCTGCGCACCGCTTTCGACCTGCTGACGTGCGACTGCGAGGGCCGCCGGATAATCGTTCGCTTCGATCAGCTTGCGAAATTTTGCGGAGCCAGTGACGTTGGTGCGCTCCCCAACGTTGATGAAGGCCGAGCCGGAGGGAGAAGTGGTCATAGAGGGCACTCAGGGGACGATAATTCGCTGACGCGGTTTGGCGGTCGGCTTAACCGGCGACGAAGGCTTCGAGGCCGCTCAAGCGCATCTTCGGAGCGATGACGGGAGGCCGGCGCGGTTTGTATTTGCTCACGTGTTCGCGGACGTGCGCGATATGGGCAGGCGTCGAGCCGCAGCAGCCGCCGACGATATTGACGAGACCATCTTTGGCCCACGGTTCGACGGCGCAGGCCATGTCGTGAGGACTCTCGTCGTATTCACCCATGGCATTGGGCAAACCTGCGTTGGGATAGGCCGACACGAGTGTTTCAGCGACGGCTGCGATTTCGGCGATGTAGGGCCGCATGAGTTCGGCGCCGAGCGCGCAGTTGAGGCCGACGGAAAAGGGTTTCAGGTGCCGCATCGAATACCAGAATGCGGTAGCGGTTTGACCGGACAACGTGCGGCCGGACCGATCGGTGATGGTGCCGGAAATCATTATAGGTAGCTTGGCACCGGTTGCATCAAACGCTTCTAAGACGGCCACGCCTGCGGCCTTTGCATTCAGCGTGTCGAAAATCGTTTCGATCAGGATCACGTCGGCGCCGCCTTCGACAAGAGCAATCACCTGCTCGGTATAGGCGACGCGAAGCTCGTCAAAATTCGTGTTGCGGTAACCGGGATTGTTGACATCAGGCGAAATGGAAGCCGTGCGATTGGTCGGGCCAACGGCACCGGCGACCCAACGGTGTTTTCCGTCGCGGTTCTCGGCGGCGTCTGCCGCTTCGCGAGCGAGCGTTGCCGCTTCGAAATTGATCTCGGCGCTCAGTTCTTCCATGCCGTAGTCAGCCATGGATATGACTTGCGCATTGAAGGTGTTGGTTTCGATGATGTCGGCGCCAGCGTCGATGTAGGCAGTATGAATGCCACGGATGATATCGGGTTGAGTGAGCACCAAGAGGTCGTTGTTGCCTTTGACGTCACGGTGCCAATCTTTGAAGCGACGACCGCGATAGCCGTCTTCGTCCAGCTTGAAGTTCTGGATCTCGGTTCCCATGGCGCCATCCATGATCAGGATGCGCTCGGCCGCAGCTTTGTGCAGGGCCTTGATGCGTTCAGCGCGCGTGCTCATGCGTTCACCGCTTTCTTCATTTCGACGGGGCGTGCGCGCAGGCCGAGTAAATGGCAGATCGCAAACACCAAGTCGGCACGATTGAGCGTGTAGAAATGGAATTGGCGCACGCCTTCGTCGACGAGATCGGCGACCTGCTCGGCAGCTACGGCGGCGGCAACGAGATGTTGAGTGCCGGGATCGTCGTCTAGGCCTTCGAATTTGCGCGCGAGCCAAGCCGGCATGGTGGTGCCGGTTTTTGCACCGAAACTCGCGACCTGTTTGAAATTGTGGATGGGCACGATGCCGGGCAGAATCGGACACCAAATGCCGGCGGCACGGCAGCGCTCGACGAAACGCAGGTAGTGGGCATTGTCGAAAAAGAACTGCGTGATGATGCGGGTGGCACCGGCATCGACCTTGGACTTCAGATGATCCAGATCGGCTTGCAGCGAGCCGCTTTCGGGATGCATCTCCGGGTAGCCGCCAACCGATATATCGAAGTTGCCGATGCGCTTGATCGCGGCGACAAGATCAGCGGTCGTGGCGTAACCGTCGGGCTGCGGGGTGTAGCGCGTGCCCACGCCAGCCTGAGGATCGCCACGCAAGGCGACGATGTGACGGATGCCGGCAGACCAGTAATCGCGTACGACGGCATCGACTTCCGCGCGGCTGGCGCCGACACAGGTCAAATGAGCTGCGGGTGCCAACTCGGTTTCGCGAACAATGCGTGCCACGGTGTTGTGGGTGCGCTCGCGCGTGCTGCCACCGGCGCCATAAGTGACCGACACGAAATCCGGACGCAGCGGCTCCAGCCGACGGATGGCCGACCACAAACTCTCTTCCATCTTGTCGTTCTTGGGCGGGAAGAACTCGTAGGAGACGTCAATTTCGCCGGCGCCGATCAGCCGGCTTTTTCGTGGCGTGCTGGTCGTCATGTCACGCGGTCCTTTCAAAAGCGGAATTGATCGTTGCTTTAGCGATGGACGAGACAGGCGCGGTGCGGCTTGCAAGCCAGAGCGAAACCGTCAGCGGCTCGGACCGCACCGGCGTGTTTGGGGTCAACGCCTGCGTCTGTTCGATGGTGAGCCCCGCCTCGGACAGCCATTGACTGACTGTTTCCTTCTCGAAACCGAGCCGCTCATGCCTGAAGGTTTCGCGGAGGAATTCCTGCTCGTGCGGGGCGAAATCGACAATCAAGAGTTTGCCGCCGGGGGCGACGATGCGGGCCGCTTCTGCGATGGCGCGCACGGGATCGGAAAGGTAGTGGAGGATCTGGTGCATGACGACGGCGCCAGCTGATCCATCTGCCAACGGCAGATCATAGATGTCGCCGTGGCGGACCTGGGCGTGCACGATGCCGGCGCGATCCAGCTTCGGACGCGCGTACGCCAGCATGGCGGTGGACAAATCGAAGCCGAGCCCGGCGGAATAGCGGTCGGCGAACAGTTCGAGCATACGGCCAGTGCCGGTGCCGACGTCGACGAAGAGATCGACCCTCGATGGACCCAAGGCCGCGCGCATGACGGCTTCGACTTCGGCCTCGGCAATGTGAAGGGTGCGAATGCGGTCCCAGTCGCCGGCCTGAGATTCGAAATATTCCTGCGCAGCGGCTTCGCGCTCGCGTTTAACCGCATCCAGCCTCAAACGATCGCGGACCAAGGTCGGATCGTCGAGATCGAGATCGCGCAACAACGCGTGGGCGAGATTGTCGCTGCCGAGGGGGAGGCGGAAATAGACCCAGCTACCCTCGCGCGACCGTTCGACAAGGGCAGCGTCGGCCAGCAGTTTCAAATGTCGACTGAGGCGCGGCTGGCTCTGGCCGAGGATGCGGGTGAGGTCCTTGACGTTGAGGTCGCCGCCAGCCAACAGCGCGAGAATGCGAAGGCGTGTCGGCTCCGCCGCCGCCTTCAACGCGGTTACGAGGACCAAACTTGACAGCATGCCACGCGCTTTCGCCATGTCACGCAGCATATAAAGATATCTTTATGTGTCAAGATGGAAATGAACGCGTGTCGTATCAATGCATTTTTCGGTTCCGGCAGGGTTACTTGCCAGCTTTGGACGCGACGTCGGGTTCAAGAATAACGGCGGCGATCGGGTATTTCCATTCGTTCTTGGTATTGTCGGCGGCAGCGTCGAAGGCAGCGACGACAGCCACACCCAGCAGCCCGCCGCCAGCGCCGCTCGCCATGCGCTGTTGGCGCGTCACATCCATGGCCGTGACCGTGATCATTTTCTTTCGATAGCCGGACTTCTGGCAAGCGACGGCAAGCGTGCTCGACTGATTGCGATACAGGGGCACACGGACTTTAGCAGGAGTTTCCATGCCGGCCTTGAAATCCGACGCCGTCAGTTCGCACTGGGCGCCGGCAACTTCGACCCGACCGTTCGATTCAGTGTCGGCGTATGTGCGGACCTCTAACAGCTGGTCGCCCGAGAATTCCGGTACGCTTGATTGGCCCGCAACCCGTTTGGGTTCGAGAACGTCGATACTTTTGCTACCGGTGGAATTCTGGATCTCGGTGATGGAGCCGACTTCCAACGGCTTGGCGCAACCGCCTAGAACGACAACCGAAAAAATCAGAATTCGACCGCTCATCAGAGGTGCCCCGCTCGCCGGACTCATTCCGTAGGCATCTCTTTAAGTCGCGATTCGCCACCAGAATAGCGCACGGACGCCACATACCGAGTATTTACCGTGTGGTGTGGCGTCAGCCGCCGATGGCGGTTTTTGCCGCTTCGGCGATCTTGGCAGGTGTGATGCCGAAATGCTCATAGAGCTGCGCGATGGGACCGGAGGCACCGAAACTGTGCATCCCGACGAACCTGTCGGTGGGCTTGAGCCAGCGATCCCAGCTTTGTTGGATGCCGGCCTCGACGGCTACAGTGGGACCAGTGCCGAGAACGGACGTGCGATAGGCGACGTCTTGTGATGCGAAGCGTTCCATCGACGGCATCGACACAACGGCTGCCGCGATGCCGTCCTTGGCCAGCAACGCGCGCGCGGCGAGAGCGATTTCGACTTCGGAGCCAGTGGCAATGAGTGTCACTGCGCGCTTGCCATCCGCTTCCGCAAGAACGTAAGCGCCCTTGGACGATTTGTTTTCGCTCGCTTCGGTGCGCAGGGTGGGAAGACCCTGCCGGGTCAAAGCCAAGACTGAGGGCGTGTCTTTCGATGTCAGCGCCAGTTCCCAGCATTCTGCGACCTCGACGGCATCGGCAGGCCGGAAAACTTGCAAGTTGGGAATGGCGCGCAGGGCGGACAGGTGCTCGACCGGCTGATGGGTCGGTCCATCTTCGCCAAGACCGATGCTGTCGTGTGTCATTACGTAGACGACGCGTTGCTGCATCAAGGCGGCCAAACGAATTGCCGGTCGGCAGTAGTCGGTGAATACGAGGAAGGTTGCGCCGTAGGGAACGAAGCCGCCGTGCAGCGCGATGCCGTTCATGGCGGCTGCCATGCCGTGTTCACGCACGCCGTAGTGGAGGTAATTGGCTTTGAAATCGCTCGCGGACACGGACGTGTGCAGCTTAGTGCGGGTGCCGTTCGAGCCGGTCAAATCCGCTGATCCGCCAAGCAGTGCGGGGAGCGCTGGCAGCAGCGCCTCGATGACTTTCTGCGAGGAGACGCGGGTGGCGAGCTTGGCTTTTTCGGCAATAAAGGTTTTGGCGATCGTACGTGCGGCCGTGCCGATCGCGGCGGCGATCTCAGGCGTCACCGGATCGGCGAAGGCGGAGTGCGGCAGCTTTGCCGCGCGCTTCTCCCAGTCTTGACGCTGAGATGCTCCGCGAGCGCCGGCCGTGCGCCACGTATTCAGAATGGCTGCGGGAATCTCGAATGCGGGACTGTTCCAGCCGAGCTTTTCACGCGTCGCCTCGATCTCGTCGGCGCCCAACGGCTCGCCGTGCGCTGCGGCGGTGCCCTGCTTTTTCGGCGAGCCGAAGCCGATCAGTGTCTTGCAGGCAATCAGCGTCGGCTTGTCGGATTTCTGTGCGGCTGACAAAGCGGCGCGAATCTCAGCGGGGTTGTGGCCATCGACCTTTGCGGTGTTCCAGCCGGAAGCCTGGAAGCGCTTGGCCTCATCGTCGGACACAGCCAGCGACGTCGCGCCATCGATGGAGATGGAGTTGTTGTCCCAGAGGACGATCAGCTTCGACAGTCTCAGATGTCCGGCAAGCGAGATCGCTTCCTGGCTGACGCCTTCCATGAGGCAACCGTCGCCGCAGATCACGTAGGTGTAGTGATCGACGAGGTCGGAGCCGTGTCGGGCTTCCAGCATGCGCTCGGCGAGGGCGAACCCGACTGCGTTGGCGATGCCTTGGCCGAGCGGGCCGGTGGTGGTTTCGATGCCGGGGGCGTGGCCGAACTCAGGATGGCCAGCGGTTTTCGAACCAAG
Organism: Hyphomicrobiaceae bacterium; assembly: GCA_031365465.1. Classification (GTDB taxonomy): domain Bacteria; phylum Pseudomonadota; class Alphaproteobacteria; order Rhizobiales; family Hyphomicrobiaceae; genus JABFRJ01. The sequence goes on along the minus strand of JANLYD010000459.1, from coordinate 12,035 downwards.
TTGGCGGAACGCCTTGAGGTCAGACATCTCCATGCCGGGATATCCATTCAGATATAGCAGCGCATAGAGCAGCATGGAGCCGTGACCAGCCGACAAGATGAAGCGGTCGCGATCTGGCCATTCCGGCGCGGCAGCGTCGAACTTCAAGAACTCGCGAAACAACACCGTTGCAACGTCGGCCATTCCCATCGGCATGCCGGGATGACCCGAGTTTGCGGCTTGCACGGCATCCATCGCGAGGGCGCGAATGGCGTTGGCCAGATCGCGCTCGCGAACGGACGTAGAGGTCATGGACGTAGTGTTCATGGGCGGTCTCCGCAGGTTGTCTCGTTTTACAGCGCAGGCGCCTGCCGGCAGTCGAGCACCACGTTCGAACGGCTCCATACCGCGCGCCACAACGGGCGTCCACAGCCGCGACATGAATGGCACGGCGCGCGTTTCAGTCGGCGGCGATCACTTCGACTTCGAGCAACCAGCGCTCGTCGAGGGCGCCGACGATGATGACCGTGAGGCCAAGTACGCGATCACCGAGGATTTCCTCGCGGATAGCGCGATGAATGGGTCCGTAGCGACGATCGGAAAGAAACACCGTGACTTTGACGAGATTGTCCAAGGTCATCGCGGACGCTCGTAGCTGAGCCTGGATGTTTGCCCAGACTTGGCGAGCCTGCTCGCGGAAATCGCTGGAAATCGTTCCGTCGGGACGCATGGGGGTCTGGCCTGAGAGGAACACCCAGCGCTTGGCGTCGGTGACTTCCATGGCTTCGGCATAGCGGCTGACGGGCTGGTTTCCGTCGTGTGCGGTGATGGCGCGGATCTTCATGTGGTATTCCGAGATTGCAAACTGTGGAGACCATAGGGTCGCATTTGCGGATGTCTATTGGTCAAAGGGTGCCAACGGCGTCGACGAGAGCGAGCGGCAACGCTTCGGCGAAAACGGCGAGGTCGGCGCTGGTGCCGGCCGAAATGCGAATGCAACGGTTGAGCGGCGCCACTCCCGGCATCCGAACGAAGACGCCACGAGCGATCAAGCCGTCCAGCACACGTTTGGCAAAGATGCCGTCGCGGTGGCAATCGAGGGCGACGAAATTGGCGGCTGACGGCAGCGGCGTCAAACCGTTGGCGCGTCCGATGTCGCCGATACGGTCGCGAGCGGACGCGACCTGCGCTACGACGCTGTGCAGGTAGGGCTGGTCGGCCAAGGCTGCGAGCGCACCGGCCTGCGCGATGCGATTGACCGAGAAATGGTTACGGATCTTGTCAAAGGACTTGATCAGTTGTGCTTCGCCGATGACGTAGGCGATGCGTGCGCCGGCCATGCCGTAAGCTTTGGAAAACGTGCGAAAGCGAAGGACGTTGGGAACGCTGACGTCGAGCGGCGGCGTGGTGCCTGCGGGCGCGAACTCATGATAGGCTTCGTCCAGGCAAAGGACGCTGCCGGCAGGAATCCCCGCGATAAAGCGTTGCACGGCCGCGGCATCCCAGCAGGAGGCCATCGGGTTGTCGGGATTGGCGAAGTAAATCAGTTTCGGGTTCTCGCGGGCGGCTGCGGCTAGCAGGCTTTGCGGATCTTCGCGGTCGGCGACGTAGGGGACAGTGACGAGGCGAGCGCCAAAGCCGGCAACATGAAAGTTGAAAGTCGGATAGGCGCCCAACGAGGAGACGACGGTGTCGCCCGCATCGAGGAACAGCCGCGCGGTGTAACCGAACAGGCTGTCGATGCCTTCGGCGACGGCGATGTTTTCAGGCGCGATGCCGAGGTGGGCCGCGAGAGCATGCTTGAGTTCGAAATTCTCGGGATCGCAGTACATCCAGCATGCGGATGCGGCTGATCGCATGGCGGCGATGGCCTTGGGCGAGGGACCGAACACGCTTTCATTGGCGCCGATGCGGGCGCGAAAGGGCGCGCCGCGTGCGCGTTCCTGAGTTTCAGGACCGACGAACGGCACTGTGGCCGGGAGGCTTGCTGCGAGCGATGTGTATCTGGGGGCCGTCATAGGAAGGGTCCGGTTAAATCGAAGGATCGACCAAAAGTATCAATCGTCGATGACGTCGTGAAAGCGCGTAAAATCGATGATAGCGCGGCCGTCTGCGGCAATCGACGCGATATCGACAAAGTGCTTGTGGGGATGAATGCGGCTCGCATCGTAGTAGTGCATGGCGTGAACGGGTTGGCCGAACGTGTCGTCGACCCCGACAAGCGAGGCAATTAATTGGGGCTCTGCGTCCGACGCCAAAAGCTGCTCGAAATTGGCGAGGGGGCTCGAGGCGTCGAGCCGGTGCTGACCGTCCAGGTGAGTGCAAAGACGCCGGAGCGGCCGCGCACCAGTTGCAGGTCGACTTGACGGCGCCATTCGACGCCCTCGGCGTTGATCTCGTTGCGGAGCAACGTCAAGCTCATCGAAGCATCGACGATGCGATTGCCGCGGCCATTGGCAACCCGGAACATCAAAGTGGGTACGCCATTATCCGACGTGATGACGGCATTGTCGGAGAACAGGACACGTGCTGTCGGACGCGAGAAGCGCGAGAATGCCAAGCCGGTCCACAGCGAGAGGCTGAGAAAGGCTGCCATAGATTCAAACACCACGACGGCGTTGATGAAGGCCGATTTCGGCGACAGATGGCCATACCCGATCGTGGCGATCGTCTGGACCGAAAACATGAAGGCATCGCCGAACGAGTCAGGCTTGGCGTTTTCGATGCCGGCAAGATCGCAGTACAGCACGGCGGCGAAGGCGAGATTGATAAGCAGGTAATAGGCTGAAAACGAGATGCAGAAGATCGGCCAGGACGTCCGCATAAGATAATGGAAAGCATCGCCGAACGGCGCGTGTGGCATGCCGATGCGCTCGACGGTGCGGTCGCCGAACCGGAGGGTCTGATGGCGATGTGTCGTCCGAAATTTGCCGAACGGACGGCGTTCCTGGTCTTTCACGGTCGCCTCATGTTCGGTTGAGAACTCGCCCCGCAACGGCGTCGAGTTTTGCAAGCAGGACCGGATCATATTGCTCGGGCGACGTGATCAACGCCACGTCGAGGGCACGATCGGAGCCGATTGGGCAGGAGGGGTGCTGGCGGGGAAAATCGCGTGCCAGCCGCGCAACGAGCCGCTGCGCCTTAGACGCGTTGGCGCCAAGAACCTTGATGACCGTCGCGACGTCGACCGAGCCGTGATCGTCGTGCCAGCAATCGTAATCGGTCACCATGGCGACGGTCGCATAACAGATCTCGGCTTCACGGGCGAGCTTGGCCTCCGGCATGTTGGTCATGCCGATGACGCTCGCTCCCCAGCCACGGTAAAGTTGGGATTCGGCGCGGGTCGAAAACTGCGGACCCTCCATGACGAGATACGTTCCGCCGCGTGAGTACGGGATGGTCTCGGCATCGGCTGCGCGGGCGATCGCTTCGACCAGCAGCGGAGATACGGGATCGGCAAGCGAGACGTGCGCGACCAGACCGTTGCCGAAGAACGATTTTTCACGCGCAAAGGTACGGTCGATGAACTGGTCAACGAGGACGAAATGCCCGGGTGCGAGTGCCTCGTCGAGCGAACCACAAGCGGACAGAGAGACCAGATCGGTCACGCCGGCGCGCTTCAACGCATCGATGTTGGCGCGATAATCAATGCCGGATGGCGCTAGGTGGTGGCCACGGCCGTGGCGGGGAAGAAAACGTAGGGGAAGCCCATCGAGTTCGGCAAACAAGATCGCGTCGGAAGGCGTGCCCCACGGCGATGGCACCGATATCCAGTTTGGATTTGTGAGGCCGGGAAGGTCGTATAGGCCGCTGCCGCCGAGAATGCCGAGCACCGATTTCGTCATCGCAACGTTCCTGAGCAGCAGCACCTCGCCAATCTTGGTTGTGGCAGGTGGCGCGCAACTGGAAAAGGCCCCGATTGCGGAGCCTTTTCAGATTTAGCGCAGACGTGCACGTTTTCAGTGCGGGATGTTGGACCAGACCCGTCGTTTGGCCCCGTACAAGAGGACTGACGTGATCAACAGGTACAGCATCGCCATCAAGCCGAGTTGCTTGCGCTCTTCGAGCTTGGGGTCGGCGGCCCAGGCAAGAAACGCCGTCACGTCGCGGGCGTAATTCTCGGTCGTGGCCGGCGTACCATCGGCGTATTTGAGGACGCCATCGCGCAGAGGTGCCGGCATCGCGATCTGATGACCGGGATATACGACGTTGTAATGCATGCCTTCGCCCAGCTTGCTGCACACGTCCGGGCGACCGGCTTCGACAGTTACCGAAGCGCAGCGCGGCATTGCAGGATTGGCCTTCGCGTCGGCTTCCGTCATGGCAACCAGGTGGCCGCGATCGTCTTTGTAGGGGGGCGCGTTTTCGCCATACCCCATCAACAGCGCATAGAGATAATCGGGCCCGCCCTCCTGATAGCCGGTGGCCAGCTCGCGCAGCATCGTGTCGGGCACGCGGTAAAACGGCTTTTCAACTTCGACTTTGCGCGCCTTGGCAATCAACGAGAGGTCAGGCGGGAGAGCGCCATTGTTGGCCGAGCGCGCCTGCTGGTCGTTGTCGAAGGGGCTGGGAATGCGATCGGACAGGCGGCCGGGGCGTTTGAACATTTTGCCCTGATCGTTAGGGCCGTCGCTGACCTTGTAGCTTTCTGCCAAACCTTTGGCGCCGTCTTCGGGGAACTCGGGACCGCCTTTTTCAGACAGGTTGCGGAACGAGAGGCGCTTGACGCCATGGCAGGTGGAGCAGACCTCGCGGTAGACCTGGAAGCCGCGCTGCAACTGCGCACGATCGAAATGGCCGCGAAGGCCACCGAAGGTCCAATGCTGGGGGGCAATGGCGTCGCCACCACCGGAAGCACTCGCGTTACCGCTGCCAAGCGCCAGGACGAGGCCGAGACAGGCGAGCCCCTTCAGAACAGTGTGTGTCATGATCGATAGTCCCCGCTGTCTCGGATCAACGCTTTTCGGGTGCGGCAGGCGCCGCACTGCCGGCCATGGCACCGCCACCACCGCCACCAAGCACTGCATCCATGATGCTGCTGGGCAATTTGAGAGGCTTCTCGATCAATCCCACCACCGGCATGACGACCAAGAAGAAGAGGAAGTAGTAGGCCGTGAAGAACTGCGACCACGCCACGTAGCTGCCTTCGGCCGGCTTACCGCCAAGATAGCCCAAAGCGACAACCGTGAAGAAGAAGAACCAGAGGAACCACTTGAACATCGGGCGGTACTTGGCCGAACGAACGTTGGAGGTATCCAGCCAAGGAATGAACGCCAGGATCGCGATCGAGGAGAACATCATGATGACGCCGCCCAGCTTTGACGGGATCGACCGCAGAATGGCGTAGAACGGCAGGAAATACCATTCGGGTACGATGTGGGGCGGCGTCGAAAGCGGATTGGCCTCGATGTAGTTGTCGGCGTCGCCGAGATAGTCGGGGACGAAGAAAACGAACCACGCATAAATCACTGCGAATACCGCCAAGGCGAACGCGTCCTTCATGATGGCGAAGGGCAACATCGGCACACTGTCGGACTTGGTCTTGATGTCCAGGCCGGTGGGGTTGTTCTGGCCGACGACGTGTAAGGCCCAGATATGAAGCCCGACCACGCCGGTGATTACGAACGGCAGAAGGAAATGAAGCGAGAAGAAGCGATTGAGCGTGACGCCCGACACAGCGTAACCGCCCCACAGCCATTTGGTGATCGACGCGCCGACCAGCGGGATGGCACTGAACAGGTTGGTGATGACGGTGACGCCCCAGAAGCTCATCTGGCCCCAAACGAGCGCATAGCCCATGAAACCAGCGGCCATCATGAGAAGGAAGATAATGACGCCGAGGATCCAAAGGATTTCGCGGGGAGCCTTATACGAACCGTAGTAGAGGCCGCGCGCCATATGGAGGTAGACGGCGAGGAAGAACATCGACGCACCGACGGCGTGAATGTTGCGCAACAGCCAACCGTAGTTGACATCACGCCGGATGGCTTCGACCGAGTTGAAGGCTTCTGCGTCGCTCGGCTGGTAATGCATGGACAGCACGAGGCCGGACACGATCTGCACCACCAGCATGAACGTCAGAATGCCGCCAAACGTCCACATATAGTTGAGATTGCGCGGCGTCGGAAAGTCCACGAACTGGCCGTGCATCATCCGTGCGATGGGCAGACGGCTGTCGAGCCACTTCGAGAATGCGTTCTTGGGTTCGTAGGTCGATAGGTGATCGCTCATGGCAAAGATCCTCAACCGATCTTGATCTTGGTGGCTGAAATGAATTCGTACGGCGGTACTTCGAGATTGCGCGGTGCGGGACCCTTCCGGATGCGGCCGGCAGTATCGTAGTGCGACCCGTGACAGGGGCAGAAATAGCCGCCGAAATCACCGCGGGCGTCGGCCAGAGACTGCCCCTTCGGAATGCAACCGAGATGGGTGCAGATACCGACCAGAACGAGCCAGTTCTCGTGACCCTTCTTGACGCGGTTGGCATCGTCGGCAGTGGCGCGGTCGGGCAGGGCGTCATTTTCGGCCGTCTTGTCGACCAGAGCGGCGAGCGGCGTCTCCTTCGACTTGGTGATCTCTTCCTGGGTGCGATTGCGAATGAACACGGGTTTGCCGCGCCACAACACAGTGATCGCCTGCCCTTCTTTCACGGGCGACAGATCGACTTCGGTGGAGGCCAACGCCTGCGTGGAAGCATCAGGGTTCATCTGCTGGATGAACGGCCAAAGCGCGATTGCGCCGCCGACGCCGGCCCATGCCAAAGCAGCGGTCGAAAGGAAATCACGCCGCGTTGGTTCGCCGTGGCCGCCGGAGGGCATCGGGGTGCTCGTTTTCGCTTCAGTTACCAAGGCGGCCTCCTCATATTTCTCAATCGATATTCGCAGTCGACCGGCATTTCAAAACGCTGCGCGGCAAGCGTCAGCCTGTTCGCAGCAGCGCCGTCACTCGTCTACTGGACCCGACGACAGCGCAACTATGTAGGGGATTGCCCAGCGCGTTTCGCGTTGCCGATCGAGAGAGCAGCAATCAACACGTTACGGCACCTTCACGTCCCCCAACGCTTGGCGTTTCGACGCGCGGTGTTTTGGCATCCTTTGGAAATCGTGACAAGATTGTGGGGTCATTCATCAGTGTCCGATTTCGAGGCAATTTGGCGCATGCTGGACGAGCCTGTTGCGCGTGAAACGGGGAAGACCGGAGCATATCGATGCGGCTGGCGCTGTACCAACCTGATATTCCACAGAACACGGGGACCATGCTGCGGATGGCGGCATGCCTGGGCATGGGTGTCGACATCATCGGGCCCACAGGGTTCGACATGACGGACCGGGCGCTGAAGCGCGCCGGCCTCGACTATCTCGAGCACGTGCGGGTGGTGCGGCACATCGATTGGGCTGCTTTCGAGCACCAGCGCCGGCTGTCGGGCGGCCGCTTGGTCCTAGGCAGCACACACGGGGCAGTGGCGTTGACCCAAGCGTTGTTCGCGGTGGGGGACGTGATCTTGCTGGGGCGCGAAAGTGCGGGAGTGCCGGATGCCGTGCATGCTGCGGCCGACTTGCGCGTGCGCATCCCGATTGTCGCCGGTTTGCGGTCGCTGAACATCGCGGTGGCGGGGGCAATCTTGCTGGCGGAAGCCTTGCGGCAGACTTGCGGCTTTCCGCAGGGCGCGCCGTCGTAGCGATGACGGAACGATCAATACCGCGTTGTCAGCGTGACCAACCAATCCGGCATGACCGAGACCAGGGCAGCCTCGGCGGCTTTGTCATAACCTGAGAATACCAGAATGCCGATGGCGAGCAGTATAATGCCGAGTGCAGTCTTTGCCGAGCTTCCGGCCGTGAGCAAACTGCCGCGAGCCTTCATCATCATCTCCCGCGACAGCATGCCAAGCACGAGCAGCGGCAAGGCTGCACCGATGCCGAACACCAACATGGTGGCACCCACCTGCACCAAGCTTTCTCCCTGCGAGGCGAGAACGGAGGCCGCACCGAGTGTCGGGCCGACGCAAGGGCTCCAGACAGCGCCCAGCAGTACTCCGACGCCGGCCTGCCCCCATAGGCCTCGACCAGCCCCACCGCCGAACCGTTCACTGACCCAGTTCGAAAATGGGGATGCTGCGCCGGCGACCACCTGCTGCAGATACGACGACAATAACACGAGCGCGATGCCGATCAGCAGTACCGCCGAAAGCTTGCGAAAGAGAACACCGTCGAGGCCGATCGAGAAGCCGATCGTGGCGACGAACAGTCCGATTGCGACAAAGCTCAAGGCCATTCCGGCGGCGAGTGCTGCCGGGCCGTAACGATGCTGTGTGGCTGCTGTGCCGATGACGATCGGCAGAATGGGGAGGACGCACGGGGATAACGTCGACAGCACTCCAGCCAGCAGTGCCAAGCCCAAGGTTGCGACAGACATGAGCGTGGACGATCCAGAATAAACAGCCGAGCAGGGACGTTTTGGAACGGTGCTCGGCCCCTGCTCAACTTGGTCGCGCGAAGTTCATCGCGCGGGCAAATCAGTGTGCTCGCGAACCGTTATGTCACAAGGCCTTGGCGAGAAGCGCTTCGATGGTGGCGGGGTTGGTATCGCCGGCAGAGCGACCGACTTCCTTGCTGCCTTTGTAGACGATCAGTGTACTCTGCATCTGGGCTTTGACGGCCTTCAGATCATCTTTCTGGCTATCGAAATCCATCTCCAGCGTGACGAAGGATTTGAATTTCTCGGAACCAAGCAGGCGGTCGAGGATCGGCTTCTGAGCTTTGCAGGTCGGGCACCACGGTGCGCTGATTTCAACCAGGATGGCCTTGCCGGATTTCTGCGCTTCAGCGAGGGCGGCGGGTGTGAACTTGGTCGCTTGCAAAGCAACCGCTGGAATGATCGCGGCAAAGCCGATGCTGGCGAACGCAATCAGAACGGAACGGCGGGCGAACGACATGAACGTCTCCTGGAGATTTTGATTTTTTAGCCGGACAATCAAGCGTTCCCCGGCATCTTCACTGTGCGGCGCAGATCAGCAGTATGCCAATCAAATGAATTCAATGGATCGTGATCGAGGGATTTCGGCCGCTCACTCTGCGGCCTCCTTGGCGAGGAAACCGCCGCTCTGGCGCGCCCACAGTTGCGCGTAGAGGCCGCCGCGCCGAATGAGGTCTTCGTGGGTGCCGGTTTCGACGACACGGCCTTGGTCCATGATGACGAGGCGGTCCATGGCGGCAATGGTGGACAGACGGTGCGCGATGGCGATGACTGTTTTGCCCTGCATCAGATTATCGAGCTGATCCTGAATAGCTGCCTCGACCTCGCTGTCGAGGGCGCTGGTGGCTTCATCCAGGATCAGGATAGGCGCGTCCTTGAGCAAAACGCGTGCAATCGCGATGCGCTGGCGTTGGCCGCCAGACAGTTTCACGCCGCGCTCGCCGACGTGGGCGTCGTAGCCTTTGCGGCCCTTGCCGTCTTCGAGCGTCTGGATGAAGCCGTCAGCCTGAGCGCGGGTAGCGGCCGCGCGCATGGCGGCGTCGCCAGCGTCGGGCCGACCGTAGAGGATGTTGTCGGCGACCGAGCGATGCAACAGGGAAGTGTCCTGCGTAACCATGCCGATGGCCGACCGAAGGGTGTCCTGGCGGACTTCGGCAATGTTCTGCCCATCGATCAGAATGCGGCCGCCCTCGAGGTCGTAGAAGCGCAGCAGCAAATTGACGAGCGTCGACTTGCCGGCGCCGGAGCGGCCGACGAGCCCTACGCGTTCGCCGGGGGCGATGGTGAGCGTCAAGCCGTCGATCACGCGGGACGGATCGGCGCCAGGTTCGCCACGGGCGCGGCCATAATCGAAATGAATCTTGTCGAAACGGATCTCGCCTTTCGCGGCTACCAGCGGCTTGGCGTCAGGGGCATCCACGACGCTGTGCGGTCGGCTGATGGTTTCCATGCCTTCTTGAACCGTGCCGATGTTCTCGAAAATGCCAGCGACGACCCAGAAGATCCAGCCGGACATGGCGACGAGGCGCAAGATCAGCCCCGTGACGACGGCGATTGCACCGAGCGAAATTTCTCCCCTGCTCCATAGCCAGATCGCAAGGCCGGAAGTCGCCACCATCAGCACGCCGTTGAGGGCGAAGATGACGAATTCCATCGCGGTGAGGTTGCGATTGGAGGCGCCCCATTTGCCCATCTGTTCTTCTAGCGCGCGGCGGGCATAAGCGTCTTCGCGATCGGTGTGGGAGAACAATTTGACCGTGGTGATATTGGTGTAGCTGTCAACGATCCGACCGACCAGCATCGAACGCGCCTCGGCGGCTTCAGTGGAAAGGCGCTGAATTTTGGGGACGAAGTGGCGCAACGCGACAGTATAAGCGACCAGCCAAGCGACCAGCGGCAACACCAGTCGCCAGTCGGCGGCGGCGAACAGAATGAGGGTGCCGCCAAGCTGAACGCTCGCGTACCAGATGCTGTCGATGAGGTTGAGGGTGGATTCGCGGACGGCCTGCGCGTTCTGCATGATCTTGTTGGCGACGCGGCCGGCAAAGTCGTTCTGGAAAAAGCCCAGGCTCTGGCGCAGCACGAACCTGTGGGTGTCCCAGCGGATCCGCGTGGTGAGCGGGGGCGAGATCATCTGATTTTTGACGAGATCGTGCACTGTGGACACGACCGGCCGAAGGATGAGCGCGACGAAGCCCATGCCGATCAATTGCCAGCGGTGTTCGCTCACGAAAGATTCCGGCGACGTCGCCGCGCGCATCTGGTCGACCAGGCTGCCGATGAAGGCCTGCAGCGAGACCTCGATGGCGGAGCCGATGAAGCCGACCACAAGGAGGATGGCGAAGACCGGCCAGACCGGCTGGACGAAATGACGATAGAAGGCGAGCAGGGTCCCGGGCGGGCGCGACGGCTCGCTCTCGCGGAACACAGGTATCCGTGTTTCGAACCATCGATAAATTTTATCCAGCATGAAGCGAGCCTAACTCACAAAATGCCGCATCGCCACGGCGATAGCGCGATGGCTGGATCAGACCTGCGGCTGAATGAATTCGTTACCGTGAGGTAATGCTCTTTGCGGCCAACTGCAAATCGGGGACTGACTGACGTGCCGAACGAGATGACCATGGAAGCCGAGAAAACCCAAGCTCGCGGCTGGTTCGAGAGTTTGCGGGACGATATCTGCGCGTCGTTCGAGCGGTTGGAGGCAGAGTTGCCACCAGGGGCGCCGTTGAGCGCATCGCCAGCTGCAGTGTTCGAGCGGAAACCATGGGTGCGGGTGGACGGCGGCGGCGGCGTCATGAGCATGATGGCGGGAAGGGTGTTTGAGAAAGTCGGCGTACACACGTCGACGGTCCATGGCGAGTTTGCGCCGGAATTCAGGAAACAGATCCAGGGTGCCGAGGATGATCCGCGCTTCTGGGCTTCGGGCATCTCGTTGATCGCGCATCCGCAGAACCCGAATGTGCCGGCGGTGCACATGAACACGCGCATGGTGGCGACGACAAAGTGGTGGTTTGGCGGCGGCGCAGACTTGACGCCGGTGCTCGACGCACGCCGGACCCAGACGGACCCCGACAGCCAAGCCTTTCACGAAACGTTCAAAGCTGTTTGCGAGGCGCACGACATCGCCGATTATGCGCATTACAAGACATGGTGCGACGAGTATTTTTATCTGCCGCATCGCAAGGAGATGCGGGGGATCGGCGGCATTTTCTACGATCACCTGACGCCAGAACCATCATCGGGTGGATGGAACGCCGCGTTTGCATTCACGCAAGAGGTTGGGCGTGCGTTCAACGTCATCTATCCGAAGCTCGTGCGGGCAAATTGGGCGACACCGTTCGGGGACGCCGAGCGCGACGAACAACTGATCCGGCGCGGCCGGTATGTGGAATTCAATCTGCTCTACGATCGTGGCACGACGTTCGGTTTGAAGACCGGCGGCAATGTCGACAGCATTTTGTCGTCGATGCCACCGATGGTGAAATGGCCGTGATGGGCGCAACAACTCATTGTGACCATCCCCCCCACCCTAACCCTCCCCCGCAGGTGGGGAGGGAATCAGTCGGGAGCTTGGCGCG
>JANLYD010000438.1:0-2282 GCA_031365465.1 Hyphomicrobiaceae bacterium | reverse complement strand
ACCGTAGGGCATGGTCAGGAGCGCGGCGACACTGGGTGCCGCCTTCAGCTTCGGAAAGCTTTCAACAGGCAGCTGGTCCGCGAAGTGATATTGACCGGCCAGCAGGCCCTCGACCCGCGTGTTGGCATTCGGCACCGGGATGAACCGCAGTTCGTCGATTTTGGCCTCGCGCTTTCCAGCGTACCCGGACGGTGGTTCGCTGCGCGCGGCGTAACCATCGTGTTTCACCAGAACGACATACTGGTCCGGCTTGCGCTCGCGAAACTTATAAGGACCGGTGCCGACGAATTCGACCAACGGTGTCGCGATCGATTCCTTCGCCATGATGCCGGCGAAGCCGGACGGCAAAGCAAGGTGCGCCAGCAGTGCGGGTTCAAGCGCATTGAGAGCGATTTCAACGGTCGAAGCATCCTTCGCCGTGATACTGGCGAGGTTCTTGGCGATGCCCTTGCCGCGCGGCGTCATGTCCATCCAGCGCTTGAGCGAGGCGACCACATCGTCGGCGTTGAGGTCGCGGCCGTTGTGCAGCTTGACGCCTTTGCGGAGTTCGATGGTGTAGGTTTTACCATCGGCTGACACCTTCGGCATGTCGGCGGCCAGCATGGGTTTAACTGCCCAGTTCGCATCGAAGGTGTAGAGCGGTTCATAGACGTGATGCATGATGATGCTGACCAGATCGGCGGTCGAGGCCATCGGATCGAGTGTCTGCGGCTCACCGATCATCGCCAGATTGGCGCTATTTGCGCTTTGCGAACTCGCCGGAGCTGACCAAGCGAGCACGCCGAACGCGACGCAGCCTGCAAGCGCCGAAAGCATTCGCCGGTTGATGTGAAGATGAGACGATCTCGTGACAGTCATGTTTCCCTCCCGAGGGGCGGCCAACCGGCCGCCTGCAGCGCATTTCTGGATTGATGCGTCTTGGGGCGAAAGGTGGTGACATATTTTTCACGCTGTCAAGCCAGCGGAGAAGCGTATGCTCCTAAAACAACTGATCCCAAAACAGTTGGCCCAAAAACAGCTTGAGTGCCTCGGGCCGGGACTGTACCTCCCAAATTGGACTTGAACGACACAACCCAAACGGTGCGGGGCACCCATGGACACGTATGATCTTTTACTTCGTGGCGGGCGCGTGATCGATCCGTCGCAGGGCATCGATGCCGTCCTGGATGTCGGCTTCAAAGACGGCAGGGTCGCAGCACTTGAGCGGGTTATACGTGCCAAAGCGACGGTGGTTCAGAACGTCGCGGGCCGCATCGTCACGCCCGGCCTCATCGACTTGCACACGCACGTCTATTGGGGCGGCACGTCGCTCAGTGTCGATCCGGCATACCTTGCCAAGCGCGGCTGCACCACATTGGTCGACGCGGGCAGCGCTGGTCCGGGGAATTTTCATGGTTTTCGCGCGCATGTGATCGAGCCCTGTCCGGTTCGGATTATCGCGTATTTGAATATCTCGTTTGCCGGCATTTACGGATTTTCGAAAAACGTCATGGTCGGCGAGAGCGGTGATCAGCGTCTGCTGTCGCCGGTCGACGCGTTGGCGGTTGCTGACAAGAACCGTGATGTCCTGGCCGGCATCAAAGTCCGCGTGGGCCGCCACGCGTCCGGCGATGCGGGTATGGTGCCGCTTGAAATGGCGCGCGAAGTCGCCGAGCAACTGCGCATGCCGATGATGGTGCATCTGGATCATCCGCCGCCGACGCTGCAGCAGGTGCTCGAGCGATTGCGTCCAGGCGATGTGCTGACCCACTGCTTCCGCCCGTTCCCCAATGCACCTGTCGGCCCCGATGACCGGCCGCATCCGTTCGTGCTTGCAGCGCGTGAGCGTGGCGTGCTGTTCGACATCGGCCACGGCATGGGGTCGCTGTCGTTCGACGTGGCGCGCAAAATGCTCGCCGCTGGCTTCCCGCCAGACACGATTTCGTCGGACGTCCACACACTTTGCGTTGACGGCCCGGCGTTTGACCTGACGACGACCATGTCGAAATTCCTGTGCCTGGGGATGCCCTTGGACGAGGTGATCGCACGGGCCACGGTGCATGCCGCCAAAGCCCTGCGCCGCCCGGATCTTGGCACGTTGGCCATAGGCTCCGCCGGGGACGCCTCGATCGTCTCAGTGGATGACGGCACATTCGACTATGTCGACTCGACCGGCGCGCACATCGTTGGCCGGCAATACATCGCCCCACACGGGATCATCGTGAACGGGCGATACCTAGCCGATGCGGCAGCCGTTTGAAGTCTCCCTCACGCGCGAGAACCCTATGACACCAGAACAGAAG
>JANLYD010000426.1:0-2583 GCA_031365465.1 Hyphomicrobiaceae bacterium | reverse complement strand
CGCCGCCACCGCCGCCGACCTGTACGTTGGGCACGAACTTCTGCGAGTTGGCGAGTGCGGCGGTGAGCACTTCGGGATGGGCGTTGACGAACTTCGACAGCGTTTCCAGCGTCAACTCGAATTGCCGCAGTTTCACGGTCGAATCCGGGCCGAGCACGCCGACCTGCTTCTGTTGGCCTTCCGAGATCAGCGAGAGTTTGTCGCGTTCGCCCTGACCTTCGTTGCGGGCGGCCTGCGCGTTCTGGACCGAGCGCTGCACGTTGATCTCGGATTCGACCAGCTTGAACTGCTGGTCGGCGGTGGCTTTGGCTTTCTCGGAATCGACGCGCTTTTCTTGCGCGGCGCGTTCCTGGATGAAGGCGCGGGCGAGCTGGGTCGCGAGCTGTTCGCGGCGGACGGCGACCAGCAGCTCCGGCGGAATGGCGGGTTCGCCGAGCCGGACTTCGCGGATCGTCACGCAGGATTTCTGCGCCTCAGGCCGGATGCGGCGCTCGATTTCGCCTTCGATCAGCGGCCGCTGATTGATCAGGTCCAGGACCTTGGTCGGGCGATTGATGGTGACGAAGATCGGCTTGCCGTCCTTGTCGAGCACCGGCCTGCCGTTCTCGTCGACCTTGGCCTCGGTGATCTCGTAACTGCCGCCAGCGACGTCGCGCGTGATGGCGCGGATCGACGGCGTGAGCACGCGGTCTTCGACCTGCCTTAGGGTGCCAACGCCGGCGACGACGCAGGAGGCATCGGCCGGCGAGACCTGGGCAACGACTCGCAACTCCAGCGGTACGTCCCAGCCTTCCATCTTCACGAACACCGCCTTGTCGGCGTTTTCCTTATCTTCGGGCACATCGACTTCGGTGCGGTTCTGGACGATCTCGCCTTTGGCATCGACAGTGAGCGAGATGTTGGCGCGGCGATAACCGCCGGCGTAGGTCCACACCTGTGCGCGCGTGTCGATCTCGGTCAGCGCGAAGGCGTCAGGATTGAAATAATACCGGCCGGGCTGCAGCGATTTATCCCAGACGCCGACGCAGCCGACGGGCACGACCGGCGCGTCAAGTTTACCCTTATCGTCGGTCCGGATATTCGAAAACATATCGCACCGGTCCGGTTTACGCGCCTTCAGCGTGCCGAAATCGATATCGGCGTGCACGTTGGACTTAACGACGCCGACGAAGCCGGCCTTGACCTCTTTCGCGTCAACCACGGCGATCTCCCAGAGATAGCGGTTGAGGCGGTACTTGCCCGACGTCAACACGGTAAGCTGGGGCCCGCGTTGACCGCCGTTTTGCAGGAACGTCGCGGCGTCGAGCATCTGATAACCGAGTGTTTCCTTGAACGGATCGGCAAAGGCCTGACCAGCGCCAAGCGGCGCCCCGTCCTTGGCCGTCAGGACGCCGACTTTACTGGCGGGAATATTCACTTCCAGATGCGTGGTATCGACATCGTAGAGCACGTTGACAATCGGGATGGCATGGAACCCGGGCGTCAAGATCCGCGCTTGCGGACCGTTCTCACCGTTGACCGCGACGATCCGGCCGCCGGTCATCGAGCCGCCGCCGTAGACCCGGAACAGCTGCCCGAGATGACCATCGGGAACATGCACGAACGAGGTCGACGCGACCGAAATGAGTATCAGCAGCGCACCGATGGCGCGGGCCAGATTATCGGTCAGGGAACTGCGAAGGCTTTGGGGAACGTAATGGGGCAACAGGAATGCAACCAGAACACCCGTGAATAAACCAATGATCAAGCCGAGCATTTGAGGCCCCCAGTGCATTGCGACAAATCGTCCTCCGAAACAGTTACATACTGAAAGTGGATATTGTGTTGGTGTTCGGCAAGAGGCAACGCCCGGGCTTCGATTTAATGCTTTCAACAGTGTTAATGAGCGGCCGGACGTCGAATAATACCGCGTGAGCGACGCATCGCATGTTCAAACGGCGGCCAACCCTGTTATCGATGTGGAACGGCATGGATCGTCATGGATCGTCATGAATCGTCCGGCGAAGGAGTGCGCATGACCAAGCACGAACACGTTCAAGCCGTCTTGTTCGACGTCTTCGGCACGGTGGTCGATTGGCGGTCGAGCATTATCGCGGAGTTAACGGCGTTTGGCGCGGCACGTGGGCTGAAGGCCGATTGGGCGCAGTTTACGGACGATTGGCGCGCGCTGTATCAACCGTCGATGGACCGGGTACGGACCGGTGCCAGGCCCTGGACGATCCTCGACGTGCTGCATCGCGAGAGCCTGGAAACCCTGCTGGCCAAGTACCGGATTGCAGGGCTGAGCGACGCCGACAAGGTGCACATCAACACGATGTGGCACAGGTTGAGACCTTGGCCGGATGTGGTTGCAGGGCTGATCCGGATCAAGACCCGTGCGATCATCGGTACGCTGTCGAACGGTAACGTCGGGCTGCTGACGCGGATGGCGAAGAACGCGGGGCTGCCCTGGGATGTCGTGCTCGGCGCGGAAACGGCACAAGCCTACAAGCCGATGCCGCAGGCGTATCAGCGCGCCGCGGCGTTGCTCAATCTGGAGCCCGGTCAGGTGATGCTGGTCGCTGCGCACAACGGCGATCTTGC
>JANLYD010000405.1:0-40331 GCA_031365465.1 Hyphomicrobiaceae bacterium | reverse complement strand
TCACTGACGAAAATGGCGCATTCAGCCAATTCAGACCGGATAGCGCCGGAAATCGCGAGAAGTTGCGGGATGGAGATGGCATCGGTTTCACCCCCGGCGGGTATCGCAAGCTGGCGGGATTGGTGGTGACCGAGATCAAGCGCGATCTGGCAGCGGCGCGAGGGGAACGGGCCGTACCGTTGGCGGGCAGCGAGATAGAGCAGCAGCGGATCAATCCTGACAAGGCAGGAGCAACTGTCACGCCGATCTTGCCGAAAACCGGCTCGGCGAAGGACGGCCGGGAACCTCGACCGGCAGCATTGCCGGCAGGTGCGGCTGCTGCCGGAACTCCGTCGGCAAATCGAGCAGCCGCTGGGTCCGGCGACCAGAAGGCAGAAACGACCAAAGTCGGACTGAGACTGCCCGGTATCAGTGGGCGTACGGATCTGACGCAGGTCGAGATCGTTCGACCGGCCATTTCGGCGGCGGTCATCGCGCTGCTGACGCGGAAAGAGACGGTGGACGCCGTGCAGCAACCGTTTGAACTGCTGGCGGACGATGTGGGCGACGGCGTATCGGTCAGTACGATGGTGACGGCGATGGTGGATGCGCAGTCGACCAGCGGGCGACGCAAAGGGCCCACCAATCAGGCCGCCTACACGTCTGTGTGGATCAAAGGCGAGCGCCTTCCGGCCAAGCCTGGACGCGCCGATGATTTCAGTTGGCCGCGACCGGGAGCCGAGCTTGCCGCCATCGCGCCGCAAGGAGCCGCAGTTCCATCGGTCACGGGAAATCAAACCACTGCTACCGCTCGTAAAAAAGTGATCGAGCCCGGTGTGGCACCAAGTGCCGGCGTCGACAGACAGCCGCGTGCGCGCCAGAACCAGCGCTAATATCCCATGCGGACTCGTGAGGCGGGTCTCGGGGCGATTGAATTGTTTGTGCGATTGATTTGGCCGTCTGAGGATCTCAGCCTTGCTACACGACCGCCGCGAAACGCGACGCCGAGAGAAAACGACGTCGCGAGGAAATTGTCAGAAGTATGCACGTGACGACATCACGTGAGATGGATGTGACTTAATCTCAGCTCGCGGCTTGCAGGTTCACAGCCTTCGGGCCTTTGCCGCGCTTATCGGGTTCGGTCTCAAACGAGACGCGCATTCCTTCATCAAGGGAACCAATGCCAGAGCGTTCGACGGCGGTGATATGAACGAAAACGTCCTTGCCGCCTTGATCTGGGGTGATAAAGCCGAAGCCTTTGGTCTGATTAAAGAATTTCACTGTACCGGTCTGCCGCATGCTATGCTCCTGAAGTCCTCAAAGATGTTTCATCAGTGAGCCCGGCGGGACCCATTGAAGTAGATCGAAACAGTCTGGCCCACACTCGGGGAACCTGAGGCATTCATGAGAGAACGCAAGCACTTGCAGGCTTTCTCAACCAGTCTCAGCAGTCTCCGCCGGGTCTGATAGGCCGCCCGAACTTCGAACAATATCTGTGATTGATCGATCACGCGCAAGGCAAAAAGATTCGTCATTTTGCCAAAAGTGTCAAAAATTCGTTGCGTCAACGCTGCGGGCGTGAGCGCGGCTGCGGCGCACTGGGGTTGTCGAACGACGGCTCGCTTCGATCGTTGGACGTCACTTCGCCCAACCGAAATGATCCTTTGTCAGAGTCTCCCAGGCGTTGCGCCAACAGTGGCAGCAGCAAGCCGAGGTCTTTTTCAAGATTAAAAGGTGGATTGACGATCGCCAAGCCTGAACCGTTGAGCTGAAGGGGATTGCGCAGGGGGCGCAGCAGAATTTCGACCTTCAGCGGTGGTGGCAGAGCGGCCGCCGTCGTCACGTCGAGCAGTCCACGGTGAAAGCGCGCCACAGGTTTTTGATCTTTGATCGGGTACCACAAAAGGTAAATGCCGGTCGCAAAGCGTTTGACAGCCTCGGACAGGCTTTCGGTCATGCGGACAAGTTCGCCGGGTTGCTCGAAGGGCGGATCCACGAGAATCAATCCACGCCGCTCCTTTGGCGGCAAAAGCGCCTTCAGCGCCGTATAGCCATCGAGACTAGAAACCTTGCACAGTTTGTCTTTGGCCAGCACAGCCTTGAGGATCGCGCAGTCTTCGGGATGCAACTCGTTGGCAACGAGGGCGTCGTTCGACCTAAGTGCGCTTTGCACGAGCGACGGCGACCCGGGATAAACGTTGAGCACACCGTCGGGGTTTTCGGCGCGGATGGCAGCCAAATACGATGCAAGTTGTGTTGCGGCTTTCGCGGGCAACGGTTCGGCATCCGGGCCGAACAGGCGTCCGATGCCGGAGCGCCATTCGTCGGTCGGCGCCGCGTCGGAATGGTCAAGCCGATAGCGTCCGGCACCGGCATGGGTATCGATGACGCGAAAGGGCGTGGCCTTGCGCTTGAGGTGATCGAGGCACAGCATCAAAACGACATGCTTGAGCACGTCGCCGAAGTTGCCTGCGTGGTAGGCGTGACGGTAGTTCATCGGTCGGGACTTGCTTTCAGGCTTTCTGTTCCCAGCGGCCGTCCTGGTTTTGTTGCCAATAGGTCAGCTTGATGTCGCCATCAGGTAGCGATTTGGCTGCCTTCCAATGGCGGCGCGCCGCAGCGAGGGCGTCCGGGTTGCGGCCATCGAACAGGACGACCACGCGGTTATAGCCTGAAAACGAACTCGGTGCTGCTCCTTCGACGAGAAAGCGAACGGTGGCGGCATTGGGATTGTCCGCGTCTGTCGTCAGATAGACGGGTTGGTCCGCCGGAGGGCCGTCTGATTTGGTGCCGTGGGGTAAGAAACTGTCGGGTTTGTATGTCCACAGCAACGTATTGAGCGCGGCCATGCGCTCGGGGCTGCCAACCTCGATCACGGTTCGCCAGCCGCGTTCCACCACGCGCTCAATCAGCGTCGGCAACACGGATTCAAGCGGCTGGCGCTCCAGGTGATAGAACAGGACTTCGGTGGGCATGGCGGGTCATATCAAGGTCGTTCGGCGAGTGATAGCCGACATTCGCATCGCCGTAAGCCGCAGTCTGCGGTTGGCGTGTCGTCACGCTGCGGGCATGACGCGTTTTGGTGCCGACCGCTCCGTGAATGGCTGATAAGAAAGTGTTGGCGCGCAACTCAAGGGAAAATCGAACATGAATTTCGCAGTCGTTGCGGCAGACGAGGCATGACCCATTCCATGCGAAACCGAGTCAACGGGCGGGCGATGACTGCGCTGGCACGCGTAGTGACTGTGGAGAGGGGAGAGGGCTTGGCGCTGCTGTGGTCGTTCCTATACTTTTTCTGCGTGCTGGCAGCCTACTACATCGTGCGTCCGGTGCGCGACGAGATGGGGGTCGTGGCCGGCAAGGACGGCCTCGAGCGTATTTTCATATACGTGTTTCTGGTCATGCTGGCGGCTGTGCCGGTCTTTTCAAAAATCGTATCGACTGTGCCGCGACGCTACGTGGTGCCTGTGATCTATCTGTTTTTCATTGCCAACCTGATCGGCTTCAGAGTTGCACTCGGGTTCGGCGAGAGCAAATTGCTGGCGCAAAGCTTTTTCGTATGGGCGAGCGTTTTCAATCTTTTCACGATCTCGCTGTTCTGGATCGTCATGAGCGAACACTGGGGCAGCGAGCAGGCCAAGCGGCTTTATGGGTTCATCGCCGCTGGCGGAAGTATCGGCGGCATCGTCGGGCCGTTCATCGCGCAGGGACTGGTGGAAGTCATCGGGCCCGACAATCTGCTGCTGGTGTCGGCAGTGTTTTTGGGACTGGCTTTGGTTGCCGCGTTGCAGGTCCGTGCCGTCTTTGCCGGGCAAACACTTAAGGTCACGCCACCGGAAGAGAAAGGGAGCCTGTTCAAGGGTGCAATTCAGGTTTGGCGCTCGCCGTATCTGTTCCAGATTGCTGCGGCGATCCTGGTGGCCAACGTGGTGTCGACATTCTTCTATCTGGAGCAGGCGGGCATCGTGGGTGCGGCCATCGCAGATCGTGTCGAGCGTGTGCAGTTGTTTGCACGTATGGATTTCACAGTCAGCATCTTGACGATTGCCATCCAGGTGCTGGTGACACGTTTCATCATGCAGCGCATGGGCGTCGGCATCGCGGCCGGGCTTCTACCGGCGGCAGCAATCGCTGGCTTTCTGGCGCTGGCGATAAAGCCCGTGCTCGCGGTGATCGTGGTGGTGGTCGTGCTGGAGCGCGCCATAACTTTCGCAATCGCCAGTCCTGCCATGCGCGTGCTGTACACGCTGGTCGATCCTGATGAAAAATATCGCGCGCAGAATTTCATCGACACGGTGGTCTACCGGGGTGGTGACGCGGTTTCGGCATCGTTGTTCAATGTGGTCACGAAACAAATGGGATTAGCGTCGGCCGGGGTGGCAGTGCTGAGCCTACCGTTGGCGCTGCTGTGGCTTGGCATCTGCCTGGGTCTGGGACGGAAACACGCGGTACTGGCAGCGGAGCAAACCGGTTCAGGCACCGGCTGATTGAGCCTATCCGCTCTTGCGTTCAAAATAGATGCCGCCGGCCCCTATCGGAGACCAACCGGGAAAATATGCACATCGCAGCGTGTCCACACATTATCGTGTTTCGTCTGCAACGCAAATGTCTTGACGTCGAACGTTGTCTGTCGAGAGCGACCGATAATATGATCGGCAGCAACGTAGGTTTGAAGGTCAATCCGTTGAATTTGCTATCGTTCGCAATGGTGGGTGTGGCAGCGTGTGATGGCGGAACGAGTGTCGGTACGCGATACGTGACCGCTGCGCAGGTGGAGTAAGGGTAAATGGCCGAGGTCGTGACAGCGTCCGGCGAAATCAAATCTGGAAAGCTCGCCGAAGGTCGATGGGTGCGAGTGCAGGGTCTGGCTCGGGGTGCAATCGTCGACCTCAAGGCTCGCTTACGGCTGGGACTATATACGGCGTCGACGGTGCTCTCGCATTTGGCCTGCATCGGTACCTTGATCGTGGTTGTGAGTGTTGCCGGAACGGAAGTGTATTCGGGTGGCCCTCGTCAATCGTCAGGCGCTACAATGCGCGTTGATGGCGTGGCGGCGGTTGAAGCGGTGAAGACACGACGCGTTGCCACGGAAACGATCGTAAAGTCGAGCTCTGGGCCCGCCGCTGTCGCCGGTGGCATCACAAGTGTGCCGAGCCGTTCGCCGCTCGGAGACGTCGCTGCGTCGCTACCGCTTCCCCGCGCGCCCGACACCACCTCCACGTCATCGGTTGAAACTGTTCTGCCGAGCGGGTCTTGGTCGCAGCAAGAGGTCAGTGCCGCTGCGGGACGGTGCTCCACTATGGCCACAGCCGCACCTTCGATGCGGTTCACCGCGGCGACGCCGATGCGCATCGGCGTGTGTGGGGATGCCGCTCCGGTATCGGTATCGTCGGTGGGAGAGCAGGCGGTTTCATTGCTTCCCCCGGTCACCGCCAGTTGTGGTCTAGCGGGCGCGGTCGATACGTGGGTCAATCGCGTGTTGCAGCCGGCGGCCAAGGACATCCTGGGTTCGCCGGTGGTCGGAATGGTGGGCACGTCGTCGTATGTGTGCCGCAATAGGAATGGCGCTGCGGCGGGCCCGGTCAGCGAGCATGCCTTTGCCAACGCATTCGACGTATCGGCATTTCGCCTCGGGGATGGGCGGTTGATCGCCGTGAGCGTTTGGGGTGCGACCGTGCCCAGTCGTGCCCCTGTTCAGCGGGGGCTGGTGCGCCTAGAAACGGGGAAGGATCAGAGTTCGGGCGATGCTCCGAAGCCGACGCCAATCGGGTTGTCACCGACGGCGCCGGCGAGCGGGACCACGGAGGCATCCATCGCGTTTCTCAAGCGCATCCATCGCGAAGCGTGTGGACTGTTCGGCACGGTGTTGGGTCCCACGGCCAACGACGCACATCGCGATCATCTACACTTCGACATGAAGGCGCGTACCAAGTCGTTCTGTGAGTGAGCCCAGGCTCAGCGACCGGCAGCACACATCAAAGATTACTGCGGTAAAATGCGACGATGTCGTCGAGGACTGCAGCGCGACTGCGCAACGCCACAGAGAGTGTCAGCAAGATGCCGACGTGACCGATATCCGGGTAGGTTCTTACTGTTACCGCGGCACCGGCGGAGCGCAGCAAAGCCGCCAATTTCTGCGTATTGCGCGGCTTGACGGTGTCATCGGCGTCGCCGGTCGCGAGAAAGAACGGGGGCGCGGACTTCGATGCAAAGCTGATCGGCTGGGTGGTGCTCAGAATTTTTGTGCGTCCGAACGCGTCACGGGTGGATTGCACATCGAGGGGCAAAAAGTCGAACGGGCCGGCCAGCGCAGCGACACCCCGGATTGAAGACTGGGAGAGGCCTGAGGCGCGCAGGTACTGGTCGTCGAGACCGATCATTGCGGCGTTGTAGGCGCCGGCCGAATGACCCAACAGAAAGATGCGGTCGGGACGACCGCCGAACTTTGCAGCGTTGGCGTGGGTCCAGGCTACGGCATTTGCACAGTCGATCAAAAAATCGGGAAAGTACACGTCGGGAACCAGCCGGTAGTCGGCAACGACCACAACGAAACCGCGCGTGGCGAGCGCCTTGCCGACAAAAGCATAGTCGTCTTTGCTGCCGCTGTTCCAGGAGCCGCCGTAGAAAAACACCACGACCGGCGCGTTAGGTGGGCGCTCGTCGGGCACATACACGTCCAGTCGTTGCCGCGGGTGAGCGCCGTAGGCCACGTCACGAGCTGCGGTGATGCTCCCGCGATCGGCCGGTAACAGGGTGTTGTAGGCGGTCAGCGGCGCACAGCCGATCGCCAGCCCTGCCGCGAGAAGCAAAGGCGCAAGGATCCAGATGGCGTACATCATCTTGGCGCGTATCATTGGTGAGGCGGTCTTGATCCGAGTTGCGTAATCCGCGCAGTACTCAGGTGGATGGCGAGGAAGTAAGTCTTCGAGCAGTGTTTACCAAATACGCTTTCGCCATATGAAAGTTTCAGGCCGGGTCGGCAGACATGGTGCATTGCAATATCCTTTGACATCGGTCGGCAAATCAAGCATAGAGGTCGGGATTGCTCGTGAGCGCGCCAACGCGCTCTTCCGCCTCGCCTGATGCCAGCCTGCTGCGCTGTGGTTTTATCCACGGTCTGGTCAGGCCAGACCGATGCTTCCAAGCGTCTTCTTACGAGCAAATCCCGTTAAACCCGATGCCATCCCGAGGCGGCGCGCCGGATGGGTCATGACGCGTTGCCGTCCGGAGTCTCGCCATTGTGCGGACCGGCGTTTGCAGCGCTAGAAAGATATTGTCCTCGTGACTGAAGTTACTTCTGCAAGCCCCACTTTCGCAAGTTTGGGCCTCGCCGATCAGCTGTTGGCCGCTCTTGCCGCATCTGGCTATACAACGCCGACCTCTATTCAAGCTCAAGCCATTCCGCCGCTGCTCGCGGGCAAGGACGTGCTTGGTTTGGCCGAAACGGGTTCAGGCAAGACGGCCGCGTTCGCGCTGCCGATCCTGCAGGCTCTTGCCAAGATCAAGGACCCTGTGGCGCCCCGCACCTGCCGTGCGCTGATCCTGGCGCCGACGCGCGAACTCGCGATCCAGATCGGCGAAAGCTTTGAAACCTACGGCAAACAGTTCCACCTTCGCCATACCGTCGTATTCGGCGGTGTTGGCTCGCGTCCGCAGATCCGCGCCATGGATCGTGGCGTCGATATTCTCATCGCCACGCCGGGCCGTTTGCTCGACCTGATGGGCACGCGCAACGTCAATCTTGCCCGCGTGCAATTCTTCGTGCTCGACGAGGCCGACCGGATGCTCGACATGGGCTTCATCCGTGACGTCAAGCGGATCACCAAGGAACTGCCGAAGGTGCGTCAGTCGTTGCTGTTCTCGGCCACCATGCCGCAAGACATCACTTCGCTGGCCAATGAAATTCTGCATCATCCCGTGCGCGTCGAAGTGGCTCGCGCTGGCAAGACCGTCGATCGGATCGACCAGTTCGTCTATCACGTCGACACCAAGTCGAAGCGCGGTGTGCTGGCGGCTTTGCTGAAGGACGAGGCGATGAGCCGCGTCATTCTCTTTACTCGCACCAAGCATGGCGCCGATCGCGTCGCGCGTGGTCTGGGTGCCAGCGGCGTCGGCGCTTTCGCGATCCACGGCAACAAGAGCCAGAATGCGCGGCAGGCGGCCCTCGAAAGCTTCCGCACCGGCAAGGCTCGCGTGCTGGTGGCGACCGACATCGCCGCGCGTGGTATCGATATCGACGATATCAGCCATGTGGTGAACTATGATATTCCAAACATCCCCGAAAGCTACGTGCATCGCATCGGCCGTACGGCTCGCGCGGGCAAAACTGGTGTCGCCATCGCCTTGTGTGCTCCGGAAGAGCGCGCGTTCCTGCGCGACATCGAGCGGTTGACGCGCAAGCCGCTGACGCTGGGCGCGGTTATTCCCGGCCTTGCAGAAGTGACTGCCAGCCTGCCGCCAATTCCGACGAAGGGTGGCGACGATCGCGACGAGAGCGAAACGTTCGAGCGTGGCCGTGGCCGCGTGTCGGGCCGGCGTCATGTGCCGCACACACGTCCGGCAACGGCGTGGCGGGATACCGATCCGGCACGCCCGACAGAAGCGGGTGCCAACGCATCACGTGGCGGCGAGCGCTCGGCGCGTCCGTTCAGTCGCGATGATCGCGGTGGCAACCGAGGTCCGCAGCGTGACAGCGAACGCCGTGGTCCGCCGAAGACCGATCTCACGGTCGGCGATCGCGTGCCGAGTGATCGGCCGAGGTCGGATGCGCCGCGTGGCGAGGCTCGAGGCGCTGCTCCGCGTACGCATGGCAAGTTTGGTGATCGGCCATTTTCAAAGGGTCCGGGTGCGCCACGTGGTGACCGTCCTGTCCAGGCGCGCGGAGCACAAGACGGCGACCGTCGCGGGTCGTCCAGTGATGGTGAGCGGCGTGGACCGCCGCGCGATGGCGGGCGCGACAATCACAGAAACAGTGCACCTCGCAGCGATGCACTTCGCACCGATGCGCCGCGTGGCGATCGTGGTCGACCGCCGGAACGGCGTGAGGCCGCTGGTCGGGATTTCAAGCGTCCTGAGCGGCCGAACGATCGCGGTGTAGATCGCGTGCGCGAGCCGGTCGTCAATGCGTCGAAGCCTTGGGAGACGCGGACGTCCGACAGCCGCCCCAATGTCACTGGCGAAAATCGTCCGCATCATGCTGGCGCTGCCGATCGCACCGCCCCGCGCGGTGACAATCGCAGCCCGGCCGGTGCCCGTCCCGAAGGGCGCCGTCCAGACACGCGCGGTGCCGACGGCCGACCAGCGAACCGTTGGAACACGGGCGACCGTCCGCGCGGCGGCGATCGTCCGCGTCCGCCGGCCCATGCCGGTCGCGCTAAGACAGACTGATCCAGTCGCTTGAGAGTCTAAAAATTCAGAGGGAGCGTCGCAAGGCGCTCCCTCGTTGGTTTATACGGGCGCGCGCTGTAAGTTACAGCGTACACCTTTGCGAGGCGCACCATGGACGACATCAGCATCGATCCGAAAATGATGGGCCAACTGGCGCATGCCGTAGGGTTCATCTGCGGTGCCGATCATGCGGCGACGGTGGCGTTGAAGAAGGCCGCCGAAAGTGGCGCCGCCAAAGATATCGCGGCGGCGCGCAAAGCGTTTCTGAAATTGAAACCTGGCGAGCGCCGTGGCGCTTTGACGATGCTGGACGAGTAAAGGCTCTGCATCTATCGACGCCGTTTGCGGTGTCGCGTATGTCTTGCAGCCTGCGCCTCGCGACCTGCATTTTTATCATTTGCGGACCCCAATGCTTCCCGCCCGCATTCCATCGGCTGATCAATTCTCGGCGCGACAGGCGCAACGGGAAATCCTGCTGTGGACCACGAAGGATGGCCGCGAGATTCCGCTCGACGATATGGATGACGATCATATCGCCAATGCGGTCCGGGTGCTGACGTTATGGAAATCGCGCGTCAAAAAGCGCGATGCCCGCGATCCGATCGTGCGCGAACTCGGAGAAGCGATCGACCGGTTCAAGCGGATCATGCGAACACGGCGCAAGGTTTCAAAACACAACGACACAGGCGAACCCAGCCGGAAAATCGTGCAGCGCTTCAGGTAATTGCGATCCGTGAACGCAGAGCGCATCGGGATTGCGTATGCGGGCGTGCGTACGATCGGGAACAATAACCATGCGACTGCGTTATGTCTGTGATCACCAATTGAACCTGTCAGGGTGCGAAGAAACACCGGTTGGAACTCGATGGGATCGTCACAAGGAGTCTTAAAATGACCAAGTTTTTATCACTTGCCGCGATTACACTTTCTGTAGGTTTCGCTGGACCCGCATTCGCATTGACGGACGCAGAGTGCACGGCAAACTGGACCAAGATGGATTCCAAAAGCGCCGGCTACGTCATGAGCTCCGACTACAAAGGTCATGTCGATGCGATGACCGCCGGCAACATGAAGATGGCGGCGGCCGATCGTCTGTCGGTCAAGGAATACACAGATGCCTGCCGCGCAAATCTGTTCGACAAGATGAAGTAACTATCAGTGCATGTGTGCTGATAAGAACGTGGTCCGCGAGGGCCACGTTTTTTTATGCGACTGCCGCGAACGAATTTCAGGACTACTTTAGCGGCCCAGTTCTTCTTTAACTTTGGCGGCGAGTTGGCTGAGTGTGAAGGGTTTCGGCAGGAATGCGAACGTGTCGTTCTCTCCGAGCCCGTTCTTGAAGGCGTCGTCGGGATAACCAGAGACGAAAATGATCTTCAAGTCAGGATGCGTTTTGCGCAATTCCTTGAACATGGTCGGTCCGTCCATTTCCGGCATGATCACGTCAGACACGATCAGGTCGACCTTGCCACCGATTCTGTCCATGACTTCGAGTGCGTCGACGCCTGAAACCGCTTCGAAGACTTCATAACCCTGGCGCTGCAACGCACGCATGGCGAACGAGCGTACGCCGTCTTCGTCTTCCACCAGCAGCACACGGCCACTGCCGGACAGATCTGTGGACAGACCGGCTTTGGCCGGCGCTTCGACAACGGTGGCTCCTTCTGCCTGCACGAAGCGCGGCAGGTAGATGCGGAACGTCGTGCCACGGCCGATGATGCTGTCGCAGAAGATGTAGCCACCGGTCTGCTTGACGATGCCGTAGACCGTCGACAGGCCCAATCCCGTGCCTTTGCCGACCTCCTTGGTGGTGAAATAGGGTTCGAAGATCTTGGCGACGATGTCGGCAGGCATGCCGGTGCCGGTGTCCTCGACTTCGATCGCCACATACTCGCCCGACACCACATTCTGACTGGCGAGCTTAAGGCTGTCGCGAACCGATATGTTGCGTGTTCTGATGGTCAAGCGACCACCTTTCGCCATAGCATCGCGTGCGTTGACGGCGAGGTTGATGAGGATCTGGTCGAACTGAACCTTGTCGGCCTTCACGTACCAGAGATCGCGACCGGGGGTGTGCTTCAAGTCGATCTTTTCACCCAGCAGCCGGTTGAGCGAGTAGCCGAAATCCTGGATGACGTCGTTGAGCACGAGAACTTCGGGCTTCAATGTCTGCTTGCGGGAGAAGGCCAGCAACTGCTGCACCATGCCGGCCGCGCGATTCGCATTGGATCGGATCTGCATGATGTCGGTGTAGCCGCTGTCGGTCGGACGGCGGCTCTGCAACAATAGATCGGACATACCGATGATAACGGTGAGCACGTTGTTGAAGTCGTGAGCGATGCCGCCTGCGAGCTTGCCGACAGCCTCCAGCTTTTGACTTTGCGCAAACTTGAGCTCCAACGCCTTCAATTCGCTGGTGTCGAGCATGTAGACGATAGCGGCTTCACGAGGATCTGCGCCGACGCTGAGAGGGCTCATGTAGATGCGTCGCGTGATCTGCTGATCTGGACCGTATGACACTTCGAACGGCGCGGCGGTGGCGCGGCCGCCTGTGACGCGGGCCAAACCGGCTTCGACCGCAAGACGATCTTCCGGCGTTGCATCCGCGAGGACGAGCTGGGCGAGTTTCGGTGAACCTTTGCCGAAGGATTTCTCGTCGTTGGAGCACATGCGCTGGAACGTGGCGTTCGCACTGATGACCGCGCCCTGCTTATCCAAAGTGGCGATGGCGAACGGCGCTGCATGAAACAGGCGGGCGAAGCGCTCTTCGAGCACTCGTGCACTGCTGTCGCCGGTCAAGTCGGCGGCGCGGTCAAACACCAGGACCGTCATCGGGTCGCCGCGCTCCGGACGCTCGCCTGGGCGGCAGACAAGGCGAACCGGCACCACGCGACCATCTTCGCGCACGAGATCGCAATCGAACCGGTCTGCCATGCCGGGGGCGCGGCGCTGTGCTGCCTGCACCAACGCTGCAGCTTCTGGCGGGCAAATATCGGGCAGTTGCCACTGCGTATTGCGCCGATCTGCATTGCGCAGGCCGAGTGCGGTGGCGAGTGTATTATTGAGATGGACGATGTGTCCGTCGGCTGCAACAGCGAACAACCCCAGGGGCATGGTGTCGTAGAAAGCAAGTTGCTGTTCGAGATTGGAGATGGCGTCGAGTTCGCGGGCACGGTCGGCGGTGATGTCGGTGACATCCCACAAGGTCATGCGGCGACGCTCGGATACTGACGCGGAAGGCCGGAATGGTTTGACCGAGATGCGCAACCAGCGGTGCCTGAACGCCGACGCCTGCGCTGTCCCGAACTGCTGGCGCGGGTCGCGGATACCGATATCTTCCGAGTGGGATTCTTCGCGTTCGGCTGCGCGGGCCAAGCGGTAGACGGCTTCGCCTGCACGTGGGTCGACGGCCAGAATCTCTTCGACCGATTTCTGGCTGGCGCCGAACAGGGTGGTGAACGCCGAGTTGGCGAACACAATGCTGCCGTCGTCGGCAAGCACTTGCAACCCATGATCGCCGGCTTCGGCGACACCGCGGGCGAGTTCGCTGGCTTGAGCTTTTTCCTGAAATCGGACGAAGCCGGACAGCAAGCCGAAAACGAAGAAAATACCCGTGACGGCCAGCAGGCCCAATGCGGCCAACCCTGCGGGTTGTGCCATCTGCGTCGACGCCATCACGATGATCGCGGTGGCAATTGCAGCAAGCATTGCGATGACGAACAAGGTTGCCTTCAGAATCGCGAGCGGCGGCCACGCCTTGCCGGATTGCAGCTCTGCTCTGTGTGCCTCGATCGCCGTCATGAGGCGGTAGATACTCTGATTCTGCGCAATTCTATCCAGCAGAGGCTGCCAAGGTGCCGACAAAACTGAGGAAACTGGGGAGGAGGAACGCATGTACGAAGCTACTCACACGAAAGTTGGTTGCTCAGGCTCAGTGCGAGCCGGGTTTTCCCCGGCCGTGCCATGCTAGAAAGCAATCATTAGGGTTAAAGGCTGACTAAAAATCTGCTAGCAGGAACCTTCATTCGACTGCCGGAGGGGAATCGCCGGCGCGCTGCAATGACCGAGCGAGCACAGGACAAGACATGGCCACGTGGTTCTTTCTGCTACTCTTTTTGGTGATCGCGCTGGTCGCTGGCGGCTTCGCTGCGCGCAGTTATATGACTGGCGAACCGATCGCAGCTTTTTTTTCCCGGCCGCGCGTCGAGCCACGCTTGAGCGTCGTCGAGCAGACATCTGTGGATAACCGTCGTAAACTGATGCTTGTGCGGCGAGACGGGGTGGAACACCTGATCATGACCGGCGGTCCGGTGGACGTGGTGATCGAGACCGGGATCAACTCGCCAACGGCGACTGCGCCGGTTCGGAGCCGGCCGGAATTGGAATCGAATGCCGCAAGCAGTGTCACGTCCGCACCCGTCTTCGGCCGGCAGGCGCGGACGTTGGGGCATGTCGTCAACGAGTAGCGGCGTCGGGGTCGATTGGACGATTTTTCGAGTGACGAACAATTGCGAGCGTGCGGGCGGGCCGGCTTAAAGCGCTGCGTGAACGGGGACTTGCAGGCGTTACGGCGCATGGGGCTGCTCGAGAGGATTGCGATGCTGCAATCTGCTCGGTGAGATCAGGGTGTGTTCGCGTATGATGGCGATGACGAAGATAATGCCGAGCTATGTTCAGGGCGATGTTGCTCCGCGATCGCCGCTGCGACAGGGGTCGGCCTCGGGTTGGCTGCTGGCGCTTTCGATGAGCGTGACGGCGATGCTCATGCAGGCTTTGCCTGCCAGTGCACAAACACCGCAACCGACGCCGTCTGCGCAGCCATCTGGCGCTGCTGCACCTGCTGCACCTACAGCCGGGCCGGCGGCGACTGTGCCACCAGTTCCGCCTGCGGCGAATGCAGCGCCACTGTTGCCGCCTGAGATCACAGATCCAGTCAGCCGCCTCGCCACGAGTATCGAAGGCGCGGAGAAATCGATCCAGCAGCTGAAAGAACTCGAAGGCGAGCTGTCGCGTCTGCGTGGCGATGTCGAGCGGATCATCTATGACAGTACGTCGACGGCCGAAACGCTCAGGCCGCAGTTGGCTGAACTCAAGAGCCAGATCGAAAAGCTCGGCCCCGCGCCTGCGGCCGGACAGCCCCCGGAGACGCCGACAGTCGCTTCGGAACGGCAACGCCTCAATGCCATGGCAGGTGCGCTCGACAGCGCCGTGAAGACGACGGAATTGGCGTGGGTGCGCGCCAAGCAGTTGATCGATCGCATCACGGTGATGCGCTACCAGCTTTTCACCCGCAATCTGTTCGAGCGTCGCGACAGTCCGGTGCTGCCGCCGGTGTGGCGCGATGTGGCGTCGCGGATGGACGGCGTCGTGGGACGGTTGCGCTATTACGGCGGCGACTGGCTGGGCTGGGCTGGCATCCGTTCGCGCCAGCTGACGCTGCTCGCGGTGGCGGCGGTGGTGGTATTTGCCGGGCTGACGCTGCTCATGCGGCGGCTGTTTCTTCCGCGTCTGGCGCGGCCCGCGATGCCGCCTGGTTTTTTTGATCGCGTCACGCAAGCTGCCTGGATCGCACCGGCACGTGCGCTGCCAGGGATTGCCACGGCCCTGTTGGTCTACTTCGGGCTCGATTATCTCGATCTGTTGTACAATCATTGGGCGGCACCGGGCCTAACCGCATTGCAGGGCCTGCTGGTTTACGTCGCTGCGGGAGCGATGCTGACGGTCGCTTTTGCTCCGCGCTTCCCATCGTGGCGGCTGATCCCGGTTTCGGACCGGACGGCAAGTCGGCTGGTGTGGATACTGAAGGCGTTCGTGGCGGTCTATGTGCTGGACACGCTGCTGGTCGAGATCGGACGGCTCATCTATGTGCCGTTGACGGTGACGATCGCGCAATCGTTTTTGACGAGCGTGTTGTTTGCAGGGTTACTTGCGGCGTTGCTGCTCATTCCCTTCGAGCCGCAGATCGGTGCGGATCGGCCGGTCAACGGGCACGTGTATGTGGCCGGACCGGTTTCGCGGCATACGCCGTTGTGGATCAAGTTGCCGTTGTGGCTGACGGCAATCACCATCGTCGGCGCGTCGATGTTCGGATACATCGCGCTTGGCCGTTTCGTCGCGCACCAACTGGTTCTCAGTGGATTGGTCATTGCCGTGGCCGGCATCGCTTATCTGGCGATCCGGGCTGCCGCGCGCGGCCGCGCCGATGGACGGCACGTCATCGGTGACATGCTGCAAGCTCGGTTCGGGCTCGATTTGCCCCGACAGCGGCAGTTGGCGCGCCTGAGTGAAATGGTGCTTACGGCTGCGTTGCTGATGGCGGCGGTGCCGGTGCTGCTGTTGCAGTGGGGTTTTGCGACGGCAGACATTCGCGACTGGTTCAAGGCCGCCGTTTTCGGTTTCGAGATTGGCCATCTGCGCATCTCGATCGCACGCATTTTGCTGGGCATCGTGCTGTTCATGGCGTTGCTGTTCTTTACGCGCGTGCTGCAGAAATGGCTGCGCGAAGGCGTGCTGGACGCGTCGAAGATGGACGCTGGTATTTCAAACTCGATCGATCAGGCGGTCGGGTATGCGGGCATCGCGTTGGCCGCACTGCTGGCGGTTTCATATGCGGGCTTCGACATCACCAGTCTCGCGATCGTGGCGGGTGCCTTGTCGGTCGGTATCGGCTTTGGCCTGCAGTCGATCGTCAATAATTTCGTTTCGGGTTTGATCTTGCTGGTGGAACGGCCGATCAAGGTCGGCGACTGGGTGGTGGTGGGAGATCAGCAGGGCAATGTGCGACGCATTTCCGTGCGTTCGACGGAGATCGAGACGTTCGACAAGGCCAGCCTGATCTTGCC
Organism: Hyphomicrobiaceae bacterium; assembly: GCA_031365465.1. Lineage (GTDB taxonomy): Bacteria > Pseudomonadota > Alphaproteobacteria > Rhizobiales > Hyphomicrobiaceae > JABFRJ01. The sequence goes on along the minus strand of JANLYD010000405.1, from coordinate 24,123 downwards.
GAACTCGGAGCTGATTTCAGGGCGTGTTCTGAACTGGACGCACCGAAATCTGCTGGGCCGGGTGTCGATCAAGTTCACGCTCGATGGGAATGCTGATCCGGAGCGCGTGATCGCAATCATGCTGGAGTGTGCAAAGGCGAACGTGAAGGTTCTCCAATCGCCAGAGCCGATGGCGACGCTGGATCAGTTCTCGCCCACATCACTCGATTTTTCGCTGCGGGCTACGCTGGCAGACGTCACGCATCGCACGCCCGTGCTGACAGACCTGCGGATTGCGATCCTCAGCGAGTTGCGGCGCTCGGGACAAATCGCTGTCACGCCACCGGCCGCCGTTGCGACGGGGCAGGTTGCGGCACCCGGTCCTGTCCTGCTTCCGGCTGCCGCATCGGCAGCGATCAGGGCCTGAATGACGTTGAAGTCGGCTGTGGAATCGCTGCGTACTCCCAATCGCCGAAGGCTGTAGCGTCGAGCGCGCCGACATCGAGGGGGCGGATGAAAACCACGGCTGTGGCGGCGCTGCTCGTCAGTTCGTGCGCCGGGGTGGCGATGACGGCAACCGCTCCGTCGACGACCAGCTGTGCTGCCGCGTTGGACGCAGCGAGCGGATTGTCAGCCACTGCGGGCATTGCTGCCGTGACCAGGGCCGTACCCGCAATAACGACAGATTTGGCCAGCTTGCCATAACTCACGGCTAAAATGCCGGCGCGGATGTTGGTCAGGTGCACGACAAGTCGCTCATCACGTCCACCGCCGATTGCGGCCTAGCCAATGTCACTGGACAAGGTTGCGGAAGTCTTAAGCGGTGGCCCAAAACGTAAGCGGATGACCCTTCACATCAAGAGTTTGTCGACGACGCCGGAGCCTTGATCCATCAGTTGCCGACCGGTCAACCAGACATCGCGACCACGAATTTTGTCGCGCATCGTCGTGAGCCAACGGGCGTCAACGCCGCGATGGCCAATGTCGCCTTCGAACAATTCATCCGTCACGCGGGTCGCGACATGCTTACGGATGCCAGCAACGTCGAGGCGAGGCGAGGCGCGCTGGAGATCCTGGAGTGCGCGCTGGGCCTCCGGTTTGAAGCGAATGGTCGCTTCATGAAACATGAATTTGGCGTTTGGATGGGCCCCGCGTTCAAAGCCTGTCAGATAGATCGGGACGCACATGGAGGCGCAGATGCTGCCCTTGGTGACAAGCGTATCGATGTTGCGATGATGCGATTGTGCGTGGATGAGCGTCATGATCTGGCGGCCGTGGTCGACCGACCCGCCGGGGCTGTCGAGCGAGATGACGATCCGTCGCTCGTCGCCCTCGAAGCGCTGGAACACTTCTTCGAGACGTTCGTGCATGGGAGCGGCAATCGGGCCCTTCCAATGCATGACGATCTTTTCGGCGTCGTCGCGCACCGTCAGCCCTGTCACCGGCGGCCGTCCGACAAGGCCAACCGACTTCGCTGCGACCGTTGACAGAAGGCACAGGCCCAGTGCGGCGCTCGCCGACCACATCACGACTGATTTCACGCTGACGCCTCCTCGACCCGAAGACGAAACGTACCGACGTGAGCTTGCCGAAGCCTTAAATGCGGAGGCCGCATCCGAGGCAGCCGAGCGGGCTGGTTAACGGACGATTGAAAACATGTGGCAGGGGCTCAGAGGGTGCGCCGGGGCGGATCGGTGTCTTCCAGTTCGCGCAGCTTTTCCTTGAACTTCTTCAGCATGCGCTGCACATAGCTCATCGCTTTGTCGACGTCTTCTTCGGTCGGCAGTTTCCCGATCGCACCGTGTTTGCCGTCGTCGGTTCCAGCAGGCACGCCCGCGAGGTCCTCGAGGCGCTTTACCGACGTTTTCAACTCAGCATTCTCGGCCTTGAGCCGATCGATCTCGCCGGTCAACGCGGTACGGTCGTCGGGTACGGCCATACAAGCCCAGCTGCCGGACACTTGCTTGCACATCGACAGAGCCCCGGTCTGGGTGTCCATGCGTAAAACGCCGCCGTCGGCCGGATGCATGGAGAAGCGACCGGGCGAGCCTGCGGGCATCGACGACTGGGCGGTCGCTGGCGTGCCGATTGAAACGATCGTGCCGGCCGCTACGACGAGGATGGCGAGAGGCGCTGGCAATCGGCGTAAAGGCAAACTCATGATGCTCTCCGTCCGTGGCTTCGCCGGCGTCGGGGCGCCGTTCGAGGCGAAGTAATTGATCGGCGAATCACACGGGAATATGGCGATTGTGACGCCAAAAAACAGGGCGCGGAGCAAAAGACGCCAGTGTGGTATTATTTCCCATTGATTTCGCAGTTAAATTTCGAACGACAGCAACTTAACCATTCCTTTACTGCGCGCTGACACCTTCGCTCCACAGGCTGCGAATTGGTCCCGCGTCGGAGCTGACACCAACACTTCGTGACGCGGTTGCACCGGCGCCCAGACGGGCCTTGGCCACCTGCCGGTCACGCTACCGTCACGTTGAGGCTCCGGGATCGATCATGGCAACGCAGACGTACGACAGCGGGCAGGACATGGGACATGTGCTGGGTCGATTGAACGACCAGATTCAGGCACAGATCGCCGAGGTCGAGCAACGCCATGCTGCGACGATGCAGGAGTTGCAGGGAAAGCTGGAGCGGATGACGGGCGCCGCAGAGCGGGCGCGGCCGGCTATGCCGGTCGAGTTGGCGACGGCATTCCAGCGCATCGAATCGGGCATGGCCGATCTCGTCGATCGGATTGCCGAAACGGCGCCCGGGAAACGGCGTGGCGCCGATGCGTTCGTGTTCAGCACCGCCAAGCCCGACAGCAGCCATTTCGTTTTCAATCCACCGAAGCGGGTGCCGGTCGCCCCGGTATCGCTGTCGTCGTCTGCGGACGGGAGTCATGGCGAGCCTTGGGATCCCGCTTCGGCAGCGGCGCTGACACAGCTGTACGACAGCGGCGAGGCGGTGTTCGGCACCCATCTGCCGGAGGCGGCGCTGTTTGCGCCGGGGCAGTGGGCAAAAGCCGAGGCTGCCACGTCTGCACTCGATCGTGACATGGCCGTGGCTGCGCCGATCATGCCAGCGCTCGCCCAGCCGGTCCCGGCTACCATGCCGGCCGCAGGGCTCGGGGATGACCGCGCATGGCTCGATGGCCGTCTGACAGGGATCGCCGATCATGTCTCGCAAACGATCGCCGCAGCCAAGCCTGATGGTGCGTTCAAGACGCTGATGGCGCGCGTCGATCAACTCGAAACGCGATTTACCAGCGCGCTCGACGGCATCGCCAGCCGGTCGGATGTCGCCGCCATGCGCAACGATGCGCTGGGGCAGGTGGAAGTCCAGATCAAAGAGCTGGCGTCGCACATCGAGAGCACGCACCGGCAACTGACGCGGCTTGATTCCATCGAACAGCATTTGAGCGATCTGACTGCGTTCGCGCACGCGTCGATGGATGCTGAGCAAACGGCGCCGAACGCAAGCGAGCCGGTTTCGCATTCGAGCTATGATTTTGCCCAGCTGGCCGATTTAGCGGTCGAACGGGCGCTGGCACGCGCGCGCGCTGGTGGGTCAGGGATCATCGATCCTGCGCCCTCCATCGAGACGCAAACGCGGGTCGACGCCGTGCACGCGCTGCTGCAGGATTTCGCGGCCGAGCGTCGTCGCGGAGATCAATATACGACGGGAATGCTGGAGACCGTTCAGGAAGCGCTCATCCGCTTGATCGACCGGGTCGATGCGATCGATGCGGGGACTGCGCGAGGGGCTGAAACGGTGCACCCAGTCGCTGCGGCGGCGCCGGAGGTCTCGGCGGTTGCGCCGGTCGTTGCACCAATGGCGGCGACAGGATCGGTGAGTCGCGCGCCCGTCGGGGAGACGACGACCGCAACGATCGATGCGGACGCACGCCCGCGTCGTACTCAGCGTACTGTTGCGCGCCCGGCGTCCGAACTGGATGTCGAACAGTCGGCCACGGCCGCAATGATTGCGACGCAGCCGGTCGAGGGCGAGCCGTCGGCGCAGCCGGAAATCAGCATCAAGGATCTGCGGCTCAATGCGCGGACCAGCAAGATCATGGCCTCCGGCGGCAAGGCGGATGTGGCTCCACCTGCGGAAGAACCGGCAGCTGCGGCGCCAAAGGCCAGCCGTGTTCAAACGGTGACGGCGCCGGCCGCCGTGGGCAACGCCGGTGCAGGAAAGCGCGGGCTGTATGTCGCAGTTGCCGCGTTGAGCTTGGTCGGTATCGGCTTCATGGCGCAGCACCTGCTGAGTGGTGGAGACGGAGTGTCGGCGCCGACCGCGGGCCTGCCGACAGCCATCAAAGGAAACGCCGTTCCCGAGATCAAGAAAACCGGCGCTGTCATTGCGCCGGCCGGACAACCATCGGCGACGAACGCGGGCACACTGCCGCCAGGACTGGTCATGCCGGCGCCGCAAGCGACCAACCCGGCGCGTGTCGACAATCCGTTGGCGCAACGGTCTGAGCTGACGCGCCCGCCTGCGTCGATCCCGGAGACGGTGAGCGACGACCTCAGTCTGGTCGATCAGGACAACAGCGCGGTCGGCGCGCTCGCGGGTGTTGCGGCCCAGCCAAAGCCGCGCGCGCCTTCAGGTAGCGCCATCACGTCGTCACAGCCGATGCAGGGACTGGCGCTGGCTCTGCCGACGGGGCGGAACGTGTTCGGCGATCTGGCATCCGCGAACCGTCAAGCCAATCAAGCCGCAGCGTCGGAGCGCGTGGGCGCCTTGGCGCGGCCGGCGCGAGATTTCAGCCAACGCTTCGATCAGCCTGCGCCTGTCGATGCGGCCAAAACAACCGCTGCTGCAATCGTGACCGGCTCCAATCCGCCAGCGCGCGATGGCGCGGTGAACGGTGCGCTAGCTGATGGATACGGCGATGCTATTGCCGAGGCTGGCGACCTGCCGCCCGCGCTGGTGGGCCCGTTGTCGCTGCGCATGGCTGCTGCCAAGGGTGATCCGTCTGCGGCGTTCGAAGTCGCCGCGCGGTTGGCGGAAGGGCGCGGCATCAAGCAGGATTTCAAGCAAGCGATGGTTTGGTATCAGCGCTCGGCCGCCAAGGGACTGGCGATCGCCCAATACCGGCTCGGCACGCTCTATGAGCGCGGCCTCGGTACGCCGGTCGACCCGGCACGCGCGAAGGTCTGGTATAAGCGCGCCGCCGACCAAGGAAATGTCAAAGCCATGCACAACATGGCAGTTCTGAGCGCCGGCAACAGCCAAGTGCCGCCCGACTATGCTTCCGCGTCCAAGTGGTTCAAGGATGCAGCCGAGCGCGGGCTGGCAGATAGTCAATTCAATCTTGGGGTTCTCTACGAAAACGGGCTCGGGGTGGCGAAGGATCCGCGACAGGCCTACGTCTGGTTCTCGCTGGCGGCACGTAACGGCGATGCCGAAGCGCTGCGCCGACGCGATCTGGTACTGGCGACGCTCGACGATGCCGCTCTCAAATCGGCCAACGACGACGTGCAGAAATGGCGAAGCCGCCCGACCGATGCGCGCGTCAACGATCCGCGCATGGCCGGTGATCAGTGGCGTTCGCAATCGGCCATGACCGCGCAGCCTTCGGAGCCAATGCGCGCTGCGGAGGCCTTCACTGCCGATGCCGCGCCGACACCCCCGCGCGGCATTCGACCAATCACCGTACCGCGCTGAACTACGGCGGCAGCGGAGGATCGCACTTGGGTCGCCCGCTGCGGCGCTGGTCCGAAGCGACCCTGTGCTCGGATTGCCGCTTGAAATCAGCGTCGTCCTGTTGTCCCATGCGGCACGTGACGCTGGCCGAACCGGTGGCGCGCAGGGATGCCCTTACTCGAACGGCGTCCCGCACAGCATCTCGCGGGCTGCAACTCCGGTCGATCGATTCGGCCGGCGGCTCACGCGTTGCACAGCTTGTCATGAGTTCGGCTGAGGCCGCTCTGGCATGACGTAAGGCGTGACAAGGTTGGTTGAATGAATTTGTATCTGCCCATTGCCGAGATGTCCGTCAGTGTCTTGACGATCTTGGGCATGGGTGCGTCCGTCGGATTCTTGTCAGGGCTGTTCGGCGTCGGCGGCGGCTTCCTGCTGACGCCGTTGCTGATCTTTGCAGGTCTGCCAACGGCCGTGGCTGTCGGCACGGCACCGGCGCAAGTCGTGGCATCGTCCGTATCGGGCGCGTTGACGCAATGGCGGCGCGGCAACGTCGATATCAAGCTCGGTATGGTGTTGGTGCTCGGCGGCGTCATCGGCTCGTTCGTGGGCGTGCACTTGGTCAATCTGTTGCGGCGCTCGGGTCAATTCGACGTGTTCGTATCGCTGACGTATGTGACGCTGCTTGGTGTCGTCGGCGTGTTGATGCTGATCGAAAGCTTGCGCACTCTCAAGAAAACCAAGGCCGGTGGTTCATCGTCGCTGCGCCGTTCGGGCCAGCACAATTGGAGCCACGGACTGCCGCTCAAGATGCGGTTCCAGCGGTCAAAGCTCTATATAAGTGCGTTGCCGCCGCTGATGCTGGGCGCATTCGTGGGTCTGCTGGCGGCAATCATGGGCGTCGGGGGCGGATTTCTGATCGTGCCAGCGATGATTTATCTGCTGCACGTGCCGACCAGCGTAGTCGTGGGGACCTCGCAGTTCCAGATTATTTTCGTCACCGCCGTCACGACGGTGTTGAATGCCACGACAAGTCAGTCGGTGGATATCGTGCTGGCCGTGTTGTTGATGATCGGTGGCGTCATCGGCGCCGAACTTGGCTCCTCGGCGGGTGAAAAGCTGCGCGGCGAACAGTTGCGGTTCTTGCTGGCGCTGCTGGTGCTGGCCGTATGTGCCCGCGTCGGGTGGGATCTGGTGAGTACGCCGCCGGACCTGTTTTCCATCTCCGTGCGGGAGACGGTCTGATGGTGCCGGATTCGGGAACGCGAGCACAGTCGGGGCGCAGTGTTCGTTCGATGCGTTGGCTGCGGGCTGTCGTTCTGGGCGTTCTGGGCGTTATGGTGGTCGCCGGCTTCGTCGATGAGGCCTCAGCGCAACGCCGGCAATCGCCGCCGGCATCGAACATCGAGCCACGGCGAGGCCGCCAGGTGCCGGTAACGCCGCCTCCAGCCCCCAAGAGCAAGGCTGACGAAACACGCGCACCGGACCTGCCGGCGGAAACGGTGCAGGCCGACGTTTCGACGCGGAACGTCGCGGTGACTTCCAGCTTCACGGGCACCGAAATCGTGGTGTTCGGCGCGGTCGACAATTCGAGGCAGCCGGGGCCGGGGTCCGGTTATTACGACGTGGTCGTGGTCATCGAGGGAACGCCAAGCCTGCTGTCCGTGCGCAAAAAAGCGCAGATGGGCGGCATCTGGCTGAACACGCGCACGGCGAAGTTCGACAATGTGCCGAATTACTATGCCATCTGGTCGACGAGGCCGCTGGACGAGATCGCGTCCGAAGCAACTATGATCGGCTACGAGATCGGCTTCGATCATGTCCGGATGACGCCAGCGGGGGGAACTGAACAGGCAGGGTCGAGTTCGCGACTGCCGGTCGCGGATGCCGGCGAGTTTCGCAAAGCGCTGGTACGTTTGAAGGCGAACGCAGGGCTGTACGTGAAAGACGATTTCGGTGTCGCCTTTATCGGCCGAAGCCTGTTCCGCGCCAACATCGTATTGCCGGCCAATGTGACGGTCGGGCCGTTCGATACGCGCGTTTATCTGTTCCGCAATGAAAAGCTGCTCAGCCAGTACAATGTGCGGCTGAACCTGGAGCGCGAAGGGATCGAGCGGCACGTGCACGACTTCGCGTTCGGATGGCCGCTGTTCTACGGCATGGGTACGGTGCTGATTGCCATGATGGCGGGGCTAGCGGCAGCATTCATGTCGGGCAAGAGCCTGCGGTGATGGCGTGACTATTCCAGTGCCAGGATTTTACCGGCACGAATGTGAGTGAACAGGAGGCCGGTCTCATCTCAGTCACCGCCAGATCGACTGCCGTCATCCCAATCCCTTGTGCGTAGTATCCGGCGAAACCGGCAACCCAGGCATGAATGTGTGGCACGCTGGATCCTGGGCTTAAGGCCCAGGATGACATCGAGAAGCATGCCGGTCGCACCGTGGGTAGCGGTTAATCCGAGCCGTCGCCGGCTGTTGTGGTCATCTTGGGGGCGGACGCGGTGTCGATTTTGTAGCCGGCAGGGTCTTCGCGGAAGCGGTTGGTGATGGGATAGCGGCGGTCGCGGCCGAAGTTGCGGGCGGAAATTTTGACGCCGGGGGCTGCCTGACGGCGCTTGTATTCGGCGATATTCAGCAGCCGCGCGATGCGCTCGACGACGGCCAATTCGTGACCGCGCGCGACGATGGCTGACAACGGCAGCTCGTCCTCGACGAGGCATTTGAGCATGTCGTCGAGGGCTTCGTAGGGCGGCAGGCTGTCTTGGTCTGTCTGGTTTTCGCGCAGCTCGGCGGTGGGTGCTTTGGTGATGATGCGCTCGGGGATGACGACGCCGGACGGGCCTTTGCCGCCCGCAGGTACGTTTGCGTTGCGCCAGCGGCAGAGGCGATAGACCTCCATCTTGTAGAGGTCCTTGATCGGGTTGAAGCCGCCATTCATGTCGCCGTAGATCGTGCAATAGCCGACGCTCATTTCGCTCTTGTTGCCAGTGGTGACGAGCATGGAGCCGAACTTGTTCGAGATGGCCATCAGCGTTGTGCCGCGCACGCGGCTTTGCACGTTTTCCTCGGCAGTGTCGGGTTTGCGGCCGACGAACAGCGGGGCGGTCATGGCGTAGAGTCCGTCCACGGCTGCGGCGATGTCGATGCTGTCGTAGCGGGCACCAAGCGCGCGGGCGCAGTCGGCGGCGTCAGTCAGGCTGTCGGACGACGTGAACTTATAGGGCAGCATCACGCAATGCACGTTGGCTGCGCCCAAGGCATCGACCGCCATCGCGGCGCAGAGCGCGCTGTCGACGCCGCCGGACATACCGAGCACGACACCGGGAAAGCCGTTTTTCGTCACGTAGTCCCGCAGGCCCAAGACGCAGGCGTGGTAGGCGGCGGCGTCGTTTTCAGGCAAGACAGCGCGCTCGCTGGCGGCGCAGGTCCAGCCGGATGAGGCGCTGTGGATCCACGTGGTCAGTTGAAGCGCGTCCTGCCAGGCCGGCAACTGGGCGGCCAGACGGCAGTCGGCGTTCAAGACGAACGACGCGCCGTCGAACACCAGTTCATCCTGTCCGCCGACCTGGTTGAGATAGATCAGCGGCAGTCCGCTTTCGGTGACGCGGGCGACGCAGACGTTCATGCGCTGATCGGGCTTCGGCCAGTCGAACGGCGACCCATTCGGTGAGATGAGGATTTCGGCGCCGCATTCGGTGAGGCATTCCACCACTTCGTCGTTCCAGATGTCTTCACAGATGGGGACGCCGAGTTTGACGCCGCGAAACAGGATGGGGCCCGGCAAGGGGCCGGCGGCGAATACGCGTTTTTCGTCGAATACGCCGTAGTTGGGCAGGTCGTTCTTGAAACGGACGCCGACGATGCGGCCGGCGTCGGCGATGATGGCGGCATTGTAGACCTTGCGCACGCCGGCCTCGATCTCGGGCCAAACCGATCCGAACAGAACGCCGGGGCCACCGTCGGCGGTTTCGCGGGCAAAGGCTTCGGCAGCGCTGCGGCAGGCGTCGGAAAAAGCTGGCTTCAGCACGAGATCTTCGGGCGGATAGCCGGCGATGAAGAGTTCGGACACGACGACGAGGTCGGCGCCGAGGGTGGCGGCGCTGCTTCGCGCCGCGCGCAGCTTTTCGATGTTGCCGGCGACGTCACCGACGGTCGGATTCAGTTGGGCGAGCGCGATCTTCAGCGTTTTTGCAGGCGTGTCGTTCATGGGACTATTATCCTTTGACGCAAGAAATAGCGCAGCTCGACCAGCTGCGACAGTCGTCAATTTCAGGGGGTGGCGCGTGGGCGTTCGCGTGGGGCACGAGCGCAAGCGTTGCGGTCAGGCCCAGTCTCCAAGCACCGCATTCACGATGGCCAGTGCGGCCACGGCTGCGGTATCGGCGCGCATGATCCGGGGACCAAGGCTGAGGGCGTGAGCATAGGGTTTGCGGGAGATGGTTTCGCGTTCGGTTTGCGAGAAGCCGCCCTCGGGACCGATCAATACGGCAAGCGGGCCGGGCGCGAGGGAGCCGAGCACGGTAATCGGGTTTGCGTGGGCGGCACCTTCGTCACAGAAGATCAGCGTGCGATCGGGTTGCCAAGTCGCGAGCAGGTTCGCCAATTTGACAGGTTCGTCGACGCCAGCGAGGGCGAGAACGCCGCATTGTTCTGCGGCTTCGACGACGTTTGCGCGCATGCGATCGGTGTTGACCCGTTCGGCAACGGTGTGCTGCGTGAGCACCGGAACCAAACGAGAGGCACCCATCTCGACGGCCTTCTGGACCATGTAGTCCAGGCGGGACCGCTTCAGCGGCGCGAACACGTACCAGACATTCTGGGCGGGCGGCTGCGGCCTTAGCTGCTCGGAGATCGCAAGTGCGGCGGCCCGCTTCCCGACAGGGCGTAATTCGGCGCGCCATTCACCGTCGCGGCCGTTGAACACGAGAAGCTTCGCTCCGGCCTCCATGCGCATGACAGCGCGAAGATAATTTGCCTGATGCGGCGTGCATTCGATCGTTGTGCCCGACGTCAGGGCAGGTTCGACGAACAGGCGCTGCGACGTGAAGTCACGAATGGCCATGATGCATGCTCGTTTTGAGCCCGCCTGACAACCAGCGTGCGGGCGTGGAACTTTCTGTGGTCGGGAAGCGCTTGACGGACACTGTCGTTGGCATTCGGAGTTTCGCTCGTGCGCCTTGTTACCTTTGTTGCCGGGTTTTTTGTCGTGGCAGGGATTGCCGGATACGCGCTGACGCGAGGTGATACGGCAACCTTGCCTTTCATCGCAGGGACGGGGCCAACTCCGCAATTGCCGAAGCCGGCGACATCGATGGTGCCGACTGTGCATATCGCGCCGGCCAAAGGTTGGCCAGAGGGCGCCAAGCCCGTCGCAGCGGCCGGCTTGGTGGTGCAGGCGTACGCGCGTGGTCTGGTGCATCCGCGCATGCTGCACGTGCTACCGAACGGCGACGTGCTGGTGGCGGAGAGCAATGGGCCGGACCGGCCCGACGACGCGAAAGGCCCGAAGGGGTGGGCCATGCAAGCCGTGCAGAAGGTGGCCGGGGCGGGCGTAGCAAGCCCCAATCGCATTAGCTTGTTGCGGGGTTTGAAAGCGGACGGCACGGCGGAGCTCAAAACCGTGTTCCTCGAAGGATTGCAGTCGCCGTTCGGCATGGCGTTGGTGGGTGACGATTTCTATGTGGCGAATACGGATGCGATCGTGCGGTTTCCGTATCGGACGGGCGCGACCAAGATCAGCGAACCCGGTATCAAACTGGCAGACTTGCCGGCGGGGACGATCAATCATCATTGGACGAAGGATCTCGTCGCCAGCCGCGACGGCACGCGGTTGTATGCGTCGGTCGGCTCCAACAGCAACATTGGCGAGAACGGCATCGACAAAGAAGAGAACCGGGCGGCAGTGCTGGAAGTCGACCGCACAACAGGACAATGGCGCGTTTTTGCATCCGGGCTGCGTAATGCAAACGGGCTGACATGGCGTCCGGGCACCGACGAATTATGGGCGGTGGTCAACGAACGCGATGAACTCGGCAGCGACCTGGTGCCGGACTATCTGACGTCGGTCAAAGCGGGGGCGTTTTACGGGTGGCCATACAGTTATTATGGCCCGCACGTCGACACACGGGTGGCGGCGCGTCCGGACATGGTGGCGAAAGCGATTGCCCCGGATTATGCGCTGGGCTCGCACGTGGCGCCGTTGGGTCTGACGTTTACGGCGGCGGGCGCGTTCGTTGGTCAACATGGATCTTGGAACCGGAAGCCGCGCAGCGGTTACAACGTGGTGTTCGTGCCGTTCGTCGACGGCAAACCGCAGGGGCCGCCGAGTGATGTGCTGACCGGCTTCGTAGATGGAAGCGGGAACGCGTTGGGCCGGCCCGTCGGCGTGGCTATCGACGCGACCGGCGCGCTGCTGGTGGCTGACGATGTGGGCAACACGATCTGGCGGGTGACGCCGACGGCGGATGGTCCGATCAATGGGAAGTGATGAGTATTCCGCGGGCCGGTATTTGAAGAGGACGCACTGGGCGCATATAGTGGCGGACATCAACTTCAGAGATGAGCCACATGACCCAAGCGCCGCTGATTCCAATGACCTCTTCATCGCGTCCGATTGCTGCGGGAACGCGGATAGGTCATGTGCATCTCAAGGTCGCCGATCTCGATCGCGCGCTGGGCTTTTATTGCGGCGTGCTGGGGTTCGAACTCATGCAACGTTATGGTGAGCAGGCGGCGTTCATTTCGGCGGGTGGCTACCATCATCACATCGGGTTGAACACGTGGGAGAGCAAGGGCGGCTCGCCGCCGGCGCCGGGCACGACGGGGCTGTTTCATACGGCGATTCTGTACCCGACACGGGCTGCACTCGCCGACTCGTTGCGTCGGGTTACTGCTGCGGGAGTTGCGCTGGATGGCGCAAGCGACCACGGGGTTTCGGAAGCGCTGTACCTGCGCGATCCCGATCAGAACGGCGTCGAACTCTATTGGGACAAGCCGCGCGAGCAGTGGCCGATGGACAGCAAGGGCCAATTGGCGATGGTTACCGAGCGGCTCGACCTCAAGGCGTTGCTAGCGGTAACCGAGTAAAGCGGCTGATGATCAACGGCCATACCAGCGCCAACGCTGTCGCGATCACGGCGAGTGCGAACAGAGGGCGAGATCCCGACGTCAAGGCTTCCAAGGGTCGGGCTGCGGTGTCGCGCATTGCGGCCAGCGGGGTCTGCATCAGTTGACCGATCACGAGGCCGGTAACCAAAGGCGCCAGTTCCAGACCGAACCACGCTGAAACGGCTGCGATCGCGGTCGCGACGAACAACATCGCGATGGGATTGGCTTCAGGCGCATCGGTCGTCGTGCTCGAAAAATAGAGAGCGACAAGGCTCAACCCTAAAATGACGGCTGCTGCAAGCCGGGTTTTGCGGTCGGCGTCGACGTGTGACCACCAGTTGCGCGGGTTCGCATGGGTCGATGCATGTCGTGAGATCGCTGTGACCGCGCCGGCCACCACCAACGTCGACAGAAATGCCAGCACGAGTTTTGGACGCTGGGTCATGAGGCGAGGACCGAAGGCCAATCCGCTTTCGCCCAGGTTTAGGGTCAGCACGGAAATGCCGCGCGTGACGGGAATGCCCAGCAACAACACGGGCATGCACGCGGCGACCAGTTCGATGCCGCCGAGCGCGGTGATCCACGGCTGCACGCGTTGTGGAACCGCAAGCGCGACGATGGCCGGACCCATCACCAGCAGGCCGAACAGAAGCGGCAACGGGCTTGCGTGCTGGGTATCGAGGGGTGCGAGTGGGCTCGTTTGGGCACCGAGGCCCAGCAGGGTCAGAATCAGCGCGGCGGTCCAGCCAGCGGGGTGTGTGGCCGCCGCCAGTACGATGGCGGCTGCGGTGCCGCAGATCAGCAGCGCCAGCACGTCGGCTGGCGCCGATGCTTCCAAGAGTGCTGCGGCCGAGGCGCTGGTGAGCATGATCGCGAGGCCGGCGAGCAGCATGAGCAAGGGAATGCCATAGTGTTGGGTTGGCCGAGCGCTGCCGAACGCGCGATCCAAGGGCGTGGTGACGATCAAAGCGGTGACCAGGCACGCGCCGAGTAAAATCAGCCCCATGGTCGGATCGAGCGCTGTGGCGAGCGGCATCAGCAACACGAGGGCTGCCGCGCCGCTGACGCCGATGCGCCTGAACAGCGGGCCGACGCCAGCGCCCGCCAGCACACCTATGGCCAATGCCAAGAGATTGAACGGCGAGGTGAACACCTGCAATCCGGCCAGGATCTGTGATCCGAGTGTGGTCATGGTGGGCGGAGATCCGAGAGGTGGAGGCTACAGTCGATGCCGCGCGTTTGCACTTCGGGCAGCGCGGTTGTCAATCGAACGGTGATATTGGAGCAACGCTACTCGATCACAGCGATTGCCCGGCGGCCCAGCCGCTGGACCACGCCCACTGAAAATTATAGCCGCCGAGCCAGCCGGTGACATCGACGGCTTCGCCGATGGCATAGAGGCCGCGGACGCGGCGTGACTGCATGGTTTTTTGCGATAGTTCCGACGTGTCGATGCCGCCGGTGGTGACCTCGGCTTTGGCGTAGCCTTCAGTGCCGTCGGGTGCGATTTCCCAGGCGCGCAGGATCTGGGCGAAGCTTGCGAGTGTGCGGTCGGGGATATTGGCGAGTTCGGTCGCAGGGAGGTGAGCGGCCGCAAGATTTTGCGCCAAGCGACCGGGGAGGATTTCGGCAAGAACGGTTTGGGGGTGCGTCTTGGGGCGAGTGCGTTTGCGATCGGCCAGGACCGCTGCCGCGTCGATATTGGGCAGCAGGTCGAGGGTGATCGATTGCCCGTGCCGCCAGTAGGACGAAATCTGCAGGATCGCCGGTCCGGACAGCCCGCGATGGGTGAACAGAATGTTTTCGCGGAAGCTGTGGGGACCGCGTGAGGCGACAGCCTCCAAAGCGACGCCGGCGAGGGCTGAGTTGTCGGCATTCAGCGCGGCGATTTTGAATGGCACGAGACCGGGCATGGTTTCGATGACGCGCAGGCCGAAGCGGCGCGCGAGGTCGTAGCTGAAGCCGGTGGCACCCATCTTGGGGATCGACAATCCGCCGGTGGCGAGGACGAGGGCGGGCGCGGTGAAAGCGCCGTGGCTGGTTGAGACTTCGAAGTATTCGGCCTTGGTGACAGACGTGATCGCGTGATCGCAGCGGACATCGACTGTTCCGGCGATGCATTCGGCAAGCAGCATTGCGACGACTGCGCGGGCGGAGCCGTCGCAGAACAATTGGCCCAATGTCTTCTCGTGATAGGCGATGCCATGGCGTTCGATCAGCGCGATAAAATCGTGTTGGGTGTAGCGGCTCAGCGCGGAGGTGGCGAAGTGTGGATTGGCCGAGACGAATCGGTCGGGCACCACGTCGAGATTAGTGAAATTGCACCGTCCGCCGCCGGAGATCAGAATTTTGGCGCCGGGCTTGTCTGTGTGTTCGAGCAGCAGCACGCGGCGGCCGCGCTGGCCGGCCGTCAAAGCGCACATCAGTCCGGCAGCGCCGGCGCCGAGGATGATGGCATCGAAGTGGGTGGGTTCAGCGCTCATGCTGGCGATGATTCGGGCAAGCGGGCGAGAGCGATCAATGCGTGCTTTTCTGCGCGCGTGAGCTGCTTGATGCGCAATTCTTCGCGGGTTGCTTCGGAGCGATTGGCGAAAGTTGCCTGATACGCCAAGTGAACGGGCCTGCGGGCAGACGTGTAGCGCGCGCCATTCGGCTTGTTGCCGTTGTGCTCGGCCAAGCGTCTGACGACGTCGGTGGCGATGCCGGTATAGAGCGTTCCGTCGGCGCAGATGACGATATAGACGTGGTAGGCCATGGGGCATCAGCTAGCTGATGCGCGGGGTCGAGGGAAGGGGCCGGTTGTGTCGAGGGAGGAAGGGGTTACGAAGGGAAGGTCGCTTCGAGCGATAGATGCCCTCCAACAAGATCGCGACCGGACCGGCCTACGGCAGGTCTCAAGAGGTAAAACTAATACTGAGGTGTGCCTCGCTAATGCGCCTTTGCGGCAAAAGAGATCACGCCACTGATGGCTCTTTCGCGATCGATTTGACGGGCCGCCAGCGAGCTGAAGTTCACGCCGGCACTTCAACGCCTGCCCAGTCGTACACACGACCGGACTCGGCCGGCGTTAGACCATCCAGCACACCGAGAAGACGCAGCGCAGACTGCTCAGGCGCGAACAGCTTGTCGTCTGGCACACCACCTTGGTAGGGCTTCGACAAGTCTGTATCAACTGTTCCCGGGTGTAGGCCGACACAAATTGCGAGCGGCCGCTTTTGAGACAATTCGATGCTGAAGCACCGGATAAGTTGATTAAGAGCGGCTTTTGAAGCGCGGTAGCTGTGCCAACCGCCCAATCGATTGTCGCTTATGCTGCCGACGCGCGCCGAAAGCGCTGCGAACACTGCGCGTCGGTCGCGGGGGAAGTGAGGCAAAACGTGTTTGGCAACTAAGGCCGGGCCGATGGCGTTGATTTCAAAGGAGTGGATCATGGCTCTTGGCGTAAGCGACCGCCACGACTTCTCGGGCTTGAGGTGCCCATCGTGCAACAACCCCGTTGCGACAATCGCCAGATCGACCTGCTGAAGGCTCGCGGCGGCCATTTCGATCGTAGATTCGTCTCGCAGGTCGATCGAGTGCGCGACGACTTTCTCGCCTGAGGCAATTGCGGCGGAGCGCGTCCATACGATCACCTGAGTATAGCGCGGATCAGCAACGAGTTTCGCCACGAACGAGGATCCAAGCCCACCCGATGCTCCAACGACAAGTGCTCTCATTTCTTGTCTCTTCGCCTTAATTGGGCTGTAGGTTGCGCACTGATGGGGGCTGGCGAGAGTTTCTGGTTCAACTCAACGGACTCGCTAAAGCGGGCAACGTATGATCACGGGCTTTTCGCGGTTGAGCGCGTTGGTCTCGATCCGTTTGACTATGAAGTCCGCCACGTCGGCGCGCGCGACGAAGCCGTTGCGCCAATCGCCAGGTCGGGTCAGCACAGTGTACTTGCCGTTCAACGCCCAGTTGACGAGGACGCCTGGTCGTACGATCAGCCACTCCAGGTCGGTCGCCTCAATTAGTGCCTCCTGGGCCGTTTTGTCGTCGTAGGCGTTCTTCAGTGCGAGCTTGAAGGGGAGCCGCTGCAGAATGTTGATCGCTGCGTCGCTATCGCCAGCGCCGAAGCCGGTTACTGCAACCAGCTTGGTCACGCCGGCCTGCTTCATCGCGGGCAAGAGAACACGGGTTGCAGCTGAAAATAGCGTCACCGGCTTGAGGATGAGGTCGAGTGAGGGCGGTACGCCAAGTGCTTGAACAACGACGTCGATCCCCGCGAGCGCCTGGGATACATCATTCGTGTTCCGGGCATCGCCGGCAAACGCTTCGCACGTGCTCGCGATATCCGCCGGGAGTCGACCTTTGCGCGACATGGCGCGGACACGGTGACCATTCGCAACTGCGGCGCGACACACGGCCAGCCCGATACCCTGACTCCCGCCGATTACGAGAATGTGCGTCATGATGGCGACCCAGGCGCCTCCTTCACGCGAAACATCCGTTGCAACGCGGGGCGCACGACTAGGAAGCCGCGATAGGCGAGATCGGCCGCTTGCAACACGCCTGGCAGGAGAACTATGCGACCGAGCCAATGCCAAGCAGGAAGCGCAAGCCAAAGATGGCCGAAAGCTTCCGCACCCGCAAACAGCCTCCCGTCTGCACCGAGCACGTGAAACCGCTCGAGGGCGGTACTCTTGTCGAGTCCGGCTACAATCGAGCCAGGCTCGTGTGCCGAAGCGTCGATGAACGCAACTGTTTCACCGCCGCACGAATGACGATAGATACCAATTTCAGCGGTGCACAGAGGGCAGGATCCGTCATAGAAAACGGTCACGGTGCCAGCTTGTTTGGGCAAGGTCGGGCGCTCCAGGTTTTCGAGAACGGTTGGAAATCTCAAATATGCTCCCCGTCATGACGACGACCAGAGCCTGATTTGAACAAGCCCGGCTTGACGGACGCCGCTGTGAAGGTAGCGGCAGTGATTGCGGCCGCAGCGATTAGGACAGCATGAGCGATCAAGCTCGCGGGCAGCAGCGCATAGCTTCCGATGGCGGACGAAAAAGCCACGGCCCACATCCATCCCAAGAGTTGGAGGATCATGTGCCGTGTACCCACATCGGGAATATGCCGAAGCGGACTGATTTCGTGATTGAAAATGAAATTCCAAGCGAAAGTTATCATCCTCAGCATTTTGATCTTTCCATCAAGGCGCGATGCCGACGTCTAATGCGTCAACTCAAACAGCGGCAGCGCGAGAAACGTCCAAGGGCTGGGACAGTTTTGCACGCACTTTCCAGATAATGCCGTGGTCCTCACGGACACACCGGACAGCTGCCGTTGCACGAGAGATCTTTTCAGCGTCTATGCAACGCACCACATTGGGAAACAGATCACTCGGCCTGCAGATGCGAACGAGGGACCTCGGCCGCCTTGCGGCGTGTGAATTGAGGAATGTGCAGCAAGCTATTCTCCGGACCGCTGCCGTGCAAAAAGCTGGCTGAAACGTTGATTGCCGAAATCGTGCGCGGACGTCGCAGGAGGCATGAAAACCGAGGCTCCCCTCATTGGCCACAGTTGTTGTTGGGCCGCGTCCGCCAAGGGCGGCAACCCTTTCCCCGTAGAGCGCGGAGAAGGGATGTGGAGATGGCGTCAGGTCTTCGCCGCTTTTGCGCGCTCTTCGGCGACCAGCTCTTTTTTGGACAATTTGCCGACGGCGGTTTTGGGGAGGATGGCGCGGAATTCGAGGTGGGCGGGTTGTTCGTACTTGGCGACTTTGTCGGCCAGGAACGTGCGCAACTCATCCAAGGTGAATTCGGCAGAGCCGGGCTTCAGTGTGACGAAGGCTTTGGCGGCTTCACCACGGTAGCTGTCGGGCACGCCGATGACGATGACTTCGGAGACGGCGGGGTGCTCGTAGACGGCTTCCTCGATGTGGCGGGGATAGACGTTGAAGCCGCCTGAGATAATCATGTCCTTCTTGCGGTCGACGATGGTGAAGTAACCGTCAGTGTCCATGGTGCCCATGTCGCCGGTGAGCAGGAAGCCGTCGACGAAGGCCTTGGCGTTCTCGTCAGGGCGGTTGTGATAGCCGGCGATGACGTTGGGTCCCTTGATGCGGATTTCGCCGATCTCGTTGGGGCCGAGCACTTTGCGCGGATCGTCAAGGGCGACGATGTCCATGTAGATGCCGGGCATGGGCACGCCGATGCTGCCGTAGCGCATTGGGCCGTGCGTGGGTAGATTGGTGCCGGCGGGCGCGGTTTCGGTCATGCCCCAGCCGCCGCCGAGCGGCAGGCCGGTCATCTTGCCGATTTTCTGCTCGACCTCGACGGGACAGGGCGCGCCGCCCGACGCCAAACTTTCGAGCGAGGACAGATCGCGGCTCTCGATGCCGGGCGCGTTGGCGATGGCGATCCACATGGTGGGAACGCCGGGAAAGAACGTGATCTTGCGCTGCTCGATATCCGTGATGACGGCGTCGGCGTCGAAACGCGGATGCAGCACCAGTTCCGACCCGCTCTGCAGCGCCGACAACATCACGGCGCTCAAGGCGTAGATGTGGAAGAGCGGCAGCACCAGGAGCACTTTGCCGGCACCGTAGGTGATCTTGCCCTGCGGCTCGTTCCAGGCGCGGTAGATCTCGGCGGCGGAGAACAGGTTGCCGTGCGTGAGCAGGGCGGCTTTCGACAACCCGGTCGTGCCGCCGGTGAACTGCATCAATGCGACATCGTCAGGGCTGACGGCTGGGAAGGCCGACGCGGGCAGCGGCTGGGCGTCGAGAAGCGATGCGCCTGAGACGATGCGGTCGCCGGCGGGAGTGCGCGGGGCTTTCGGGCCGACGCGCCAGAAGGCGTCTTCGCCGATGATGACGGTGTCGATCATGCCGGCCGCGCCGAGGCCGGCTGCGAGTTTTTGACCGGCACCGGCCATAGCGCCCACGTCGGTGGTGGCGAGAATGCGCGCGCCGGTGTCCCTCAACTTGTGGACGATCTCACGTTCGGCATCGAGGGGCGAAATGTGGACGAGACGCGCACCGAGTTTCAAAGCGGCGAAGAACAAGACCGGATGCCAAGCGGTGTTCGGCAGAAACAGCGCCAATGGCTTGTCGGGGCCGACGCCGAGGGCGTGCAATCCGGCGGCGGCGCAATCCACCAGCGACGCAAGTTCAGTGTAGCTGGCAGTCACCGGGCCGTAGCTGAGCGCGGGCAGATCGCCGAAGCGGGCGCACGCATCGGCGAACAGCTGATTGAGGGTTCCTTTGCGTAGCGGTGCGCCCCAGTCGCAGCCCGGGGGATAGCTGGCTTCCCAGGCGAATGGCCGGCGGATCATGAACAACGGATGGCCGGCTGGAATGGCGACTGCGGCGGGTGGCGGGCTGGTGGTCACGGTGGTCGGTCTCTCTCTCTGTGGTCGCGGGCTTGTGCTCCGCCGCTTTTCCGGGAAAGCTAAGGGACCGGGCCGCCTGCGTGCAAGCCCATTCGGGCATAGTTGTTTTCGAGGATAACGCCATGATCAAGTCCAGTCCGTTCGATCTCACCGGCCAAGTGGCTATCATTACCGGGTCGTCACGGGGCATCGGACGATCGATCGCGGAAAACATGGCAGCGATGGGCGCGAAAGTGGTGGTGTCCAGTCGTAAGCCGGAAGCATGCGAGGAGGTGGCCGAGGGCATCCGCAAAGCGGGCGGAGAGGCGACGGTGATCGCGGCGAATATCTCGCGCAAGGAGGAGGTTGAGGCGCTGGTGGCCAAGACGGTCGAAAAGTACGGGCGATTGGACTGCATGGTTCCGAATGCGGCGGTGTCACCGTATTTCGGCCCGATGACGGGGCTGGAAGACGACGCGTTCGAGAAGCTCATGAATAACAACGTGCGCTCGAGCTTGTGGTTGGCCAAGCTGGCGCGCCCTCATATGCTGAAGCAGGGCGGGGGCACGATCATCATCATCTCGTCGATCGGCGGTATTCGCTCGGGCGGCAACCTGGGTGGTTATGGTGTGTCGAAAGCGGCGGACTTCGGGCTCGCGCGGGCGCTGGCAAGCGAATGGGGTGTCGACAATATCCGCATCAATTGCATTGCGCCGGGGCTGGTCAAAACCGACTTTGCGAAGGCGCTGTGGGAAGACGATGTGCGCCGCAAGCGCACGGAAGCGACGACGCCGTTGCGGCGGCTGGGCGAGCCGGACGACATCGGCGGTGTGGCGGCATTTCTGGCGTCGAAGGCGGCGGCGTTCATCACGGGCCAAATCATCGTGGCCGACGGCGGCGTGACGATCGCTTGATGGGCCTCACGCGCGAAAGAGCGCTCCGGCCGGGGCGCTCTCGCCTAGTGCGCTTCAGATGCCCACAAGCATCCGCGGTAGCGCGCCGCCGGCTACTGCGGCCAGCCGCAGATGGTTGCGGCCAAGCCGCACCTGGTTCGCTTGATGGACCGATTGTTTTTGGCAGGGATGAGGCTCAATGGATGATGATCTGGAAGCGCGGATACGATCGGGGAAGGCGCTGTTTGAATCGATGGGCGGGTTTCATGTGACCGGCTGGGATGCGGCGAAAAAAGAAGTGACGGCGGCGTTCACAGTGAAGCGCGAGTATTGCCACACCAACGGGACGATTGCGCAAGGTGGATTCATTACGGCGTGGCTGGATGCGGCGATGGCGCATGCCGTCACGCACGACAGCGATCACGCGTTCAATGTCGCGAGCCTGGAGATCAAGGTGAGCTTTCTCGAGCGCGTCGGTCCGGGCAATGGGACTGTGCACGGTCGCGTCGTGCGGCGTGGCAAGCGGGTCGCGTTCATGGAGGGCGATCTGTACAACGCCGACGGCAAACTAGCGGCGCAGGCAACATCCACGGGGATGCTGGTGGCATTCATGCCTGCCGGTTCGTCCAAACCTTAAACTGGAAAACGGAGTAGATCAGATGGCAAAAGCATATTGGATTTCGTCGTATCGCAGCGTCAAGGACGCGGACAAGTTGGCTGCGTACGCCAAGCTTGCCGGGCCCGCTCTGCAAGCAAACGGCGCTCGGTTTCTCGCACGCGGCATACCTGCGGCAACGCATGAAAATGGATTGCAGCAGCGCACCGTCGTGATCGAGTTCGACAGCGTGGCGCAGGCCGAGGCAGCGTACAGCAGCGCGGCGTATGCAGAAGCGCTGCGAGCGCTGGGGGATGGCGCCGATCGGGATATACGGATCATCGAAGGGGTTTGAACCACGCCAAGCGGCCCGCGTGCCGATGCTGGCAAGGGATGTCGGCAGATGCTGTCGACGAGTGCGTGAGGCCCGGCCGCTCCGTAGCCGGGCCTCACAGTCGATGCGCGAAGCTAGTGTTGTTCGGCCGTCATCGGGTCGATGATGCCCGTGACTTCGGTGATCGTGTTGGCGGGAAAGCCGCTGATGCGGGCATGTTCCTTGATCGCCGCTTCATTCTGCGCGAGGTAGACGCAGAACGTTTTGTCGGCAGCGACAAAGGACTGGACCCATCTGCCTGAACTCGAGCCATGAGGTGAAACATGGGTCAGTCCGGCATGGCGAGGCCAGCGTCGCGACCGAGGTGAAGCATGGCGCGTTCGGCAAGCGCGGTGATGGTAAGCAGCGGATTGCAGCCGAGCGAGCGGGGAATGATCGAGCCGTCGATGACGTAGAGGCCATCGTGAACAGCGGTGGATGCCGTTCCAGGCGAGGTGTCGAAGACCCGGCATTTGTGATCGACGACGCCACTTTCGCAGTCGTGTCCCATGCCCGCGCCGCCCAACGGATGCGCAGTTGCTGGCTGGTGACCCATGACTGTGCCGGCGAGCGGGTTCTTCACATAAGCGCCGCCGACATTTCCAACCAGTTCAGCCAACACCGCATCGAGACGCTGATAAACGGCTTGGTTCTTGGCGTCGGGCCAGGCGAGCGTGAGCTTATCGCCACGCAGGGAGAAGCTGCCGCTTGCGCTGTCGTGCGATACCGCAAAAAACGTCTGCATGCTGGCGAAGGGACCCTTGTAGACGCCTGCGACGAGCGAGTGTAACGCGCCAAGCAGTCGGCCGTTGGGGACGAATATCACCGGCAGCATGGGCGCGAGCGCAGATGGTACGACGCCCTCCTGAATTATGATTTCGCGAGAGAGATCATCGACGTCGCGGAGTTCAAGTTGACCTGATACGGCGGCACCGATCTCCATGTCCGGTACTTTCGAAGGGTGCCCGACGCCGATGCTGCCAACTGGAATCTTTGCGCCGTAGCCGAACGCGATGATGTCACCATTGGCTGAAAAGCGCTGACCGAGCCGGTCTGAAATCGCGAGCCCGCCGGCGCGCGAGCGCAGCAATATTTCGGTGGTGCCGAGCGTACCTGCCGACAGCACGACGTTCGCCGCAGTGACTGTCATTTCTCGTGGCTCACCGGGTGTGTCGTCGAGGCGTTTGAATTCGACGCGCCAATTTCCGTCGGCGCTTTTTTTTACGGTGCGCACTTTGCCCTGTGCGAAAATCGCGGCGCCGTGGCGGTGCGCTTCGGCCAGATAGGTCAGCGCGACGGTGTTCTTGGCGCCGACGTTGCAGCCGCCGCAGCAATCGCCGCAGTTGGTGCAGGCGGGCTGAGCGACGCCGGCGGGGTTGATGTTGGCTTCGAAGCTCACAGCCAGTTCGGGTGCGACGGGAGCTACGCCGAGCGTTCGGCTCGCCTGCTGCAACGCTTTGTATTTCGTCATTTCGGCGGCTCGTGGCCCGCGCATCGGGCGTAGCCACCGGCGGGCGCGGGCATAGCCTTCGTCGAGCAGGCCATCGTCCCGGATCTGATCGGGCCAGACGGCGTCGGCGAAGACGCGTGCGTCTGGACGCAGTGTTACGCCGGCGTTGATCAGCGAGCCGCCGCCGACGCCGCAGCCGACGAGTACGTGCATGTCGTCACCGACGCGCACGTCGAAAAGTGCGGATGGGGAGCCGGTGCTCCAGGTGCGGGCTTCCACCTGCATTTCGCGGCGGAGATCGGGAAAGCGGCCGGGGAATTCGCCGGTGACAAACTCGCGTCCGCGTTCGAGCACGCACACGGACTTGCCCGCGCGCGCCAACCGGGCTGCGGTGACGCCGCCGCCGTAGCCGGAGCCGACGACGACGACATCGTAGTGGGATTTGAGTTCGGCGAGGGGGGAGGTCAGGCGAGCGGACGGAGAGGTTTTGGATGGCATGTGCGGCGGCCCGTCAATGGAGATGGTCGTCGGCTTGTGCGTCACGGCGGGGCTTGCGTAAAGGTGTCGACCCAGCAGTGCACCGGACATGTTTCGGCATCGTCACCGCACTCGGTTTTGAAACTGCAAATCCGAAAATAAATTCGCCGGGTTCGGAGTGCGGTCGAGCCGCGAAATTTTCTGATGTGGTGTGCGGCATCTCGCACTCCGCCTGCTGGGCTTGTCCACCGTCC
>JANLYD010000342.1:0-3754 GCA_031365465.1 Hyphomicrobiaceae bacterium | reverse complement strand
GCTTGCCGGCACCCGGCCTCCGCGCCGTCGCGCTGCCCGAACACCGCGAACAGTCCATCGCCCGTGAACTGGTCGACGCGTCCGCCATGGCTGGTGATGGCGTCGCCCATCGCCGCAAAGAACGTATTGAGAATATAGACGCTGTCGTAAGGCAGCTTGCGCTTCGACATGCCGGTGAAATCCCGCATGTTGAGATACAACACGGCCAGATCTTTCTGCACGCCACCGGAATCCTGCTCCTGCAGTTCGGCCGCGTCCGGTCCCGTCGAGCGCGGCCGCAACAGCCGCGTGACGGTCATCGCGCCGGTCGGCCGGATCTGGCACGCCAAGCGCACGTTCTCAGGCGCCTGGATGGAGCCGAGCGTGATGGCTTCGTGCGCCTCGGGTGGTGGCAATGGATACTGCGTATCGTCGATGCGGACGCGGCACGTCGAGCAGCGCGCCCGCCCACCACACACCGACGCATGCGGGATGCCGTTGGCACGGCTGATTTCCAGCAACGTCGCCCCCTGCGCGGTTTTCACGGTCGGGCCGCCGACGTAGCGGATGGAGAACTTGGGCGCTGCCAAACGCCGGACATGGCCGAAAAACAGCACGCCGCCGATCGCGACCAGGACGCCTGCGAACGATAGCCGCACGAACGAGCGATAGTCGCCGAGCTTGGCATTGGCCGCGTCGTTCGGCCACCGCGTCAGCTCCTTCACCTTGTCCATCATTTCCGGTGTTTTCACCAGTTCGGCGACCGCGCGGCCGGAGATCATGAAGCCCGCCAGCGCCGCCAGGGGAATGGCGATCGCGATGAACAGCAGCACCGGCTGCAGCGCGCGATAAGGCGTATATAGCCGCAGCCAGAAATGGATGCCGAGGCAGCCGTGCACCCAGACCATGATCAACAGCGTGCTCTGCACGATCGCGCTGACCGGCCACAGGCGCACCAACTCATAGATGTAATTATCTTCGACGCCGAACCACATGTGCGCGATGCGCGTGTTGACGATATGCGGGAACAGCAGAAACGGGATCAGCAACCCCAGCACGATCTGCACAGCTTCCCACGGCTGCAGCCGCAGCGTCGTGCGTGTCGCCATCTTGTAGAGCGCCAGCACGATGTGGGTGACGATCGCGCCCAGCAGGATCAACGAACCCGGTACGGACCGTGTCACGATCTGCCGCAGCCGTTGCACTTCATGCATGGTCTCGATGTGCACGAGCCCCACCGCATGATTGAGAAAATGGGTGAGAACGAAAGCGAACAAAATCAGCCCGGAAATCAGCCGTGCTTTCTGGAAGACGTCGCCGCGTTGCAATACCTGCGTCTGCATTATCGATCTTCCCGTTGACCTGCGTATCCCAAGCTACAGCAAGTCGGTGCGATCGCAACCGCCAGAGATAGTTAAGCCAGCCATCGCCAGCGCTTTTTTACGCCGGCAGTGTCAACGGGCGCGTCCGGTGCGTAGCGCCTGCGCCCAGTCCGGCCGCTGGTTTGCGAGCGCGCGTTCTGCCGCCCTGTTCCAGTCGTAGGCGACCGCGACGAATTCGACGCTCCACAGCCCGCTGCTGTCGTCGAGAAGTGCATAGCGGGCGTGCGGCGATCCGGCTTCCGAGACATGCGCCGGCGTCGTTTGGAGCGTGGCGGTAGACGCGATGATTCCGGGGCTGACGATCTTCGACGAGCCTGCCGATGCGCCGTCGTCGACATAAGCCGGACAGCCGACCGATCCCGGGTTGACGGCCAGCCGCCGCCCGCACTGGACCATACGCGCCTGGTGGGAATGGCCGCACAGGATCAGCGCCTCGGTTGCCTCGCCCAAAAGTTGCATAATCTGTTCGTCGGTTGCGAGCATCATGCCGCCACCCACCACTTGATCCAGCAGATAGACGTTGTCGTGCTCGGGGGTGCCATGACACGCCAGCACACCCGGCAGCGGGTTGAGAACCTGGGGTAATTGCACGAGCGCGTGCCTGTCAGCCTCGCTCAGCTTAGCCACCGCATAGGCATCGGAGGCGCCGAACGTATCCGGCGCATCGTTGAGGCAGCGATCATGATTGCCCCGCACGGTCGGCATCTGCAACTGCTGCAACCGGGCCCACGTTTCGGCCGGCCAGAGTGGCCCTGAAACGCAGTCGCCGAGGTTGACGGTCATGTCCGCGCGGCGGTGCGTGATGTCGAGCAGCACGGCCTCCAGTGCCAGCACGTTGCCATGGATGTCGGCGATCACAGCCAGCCGCATGACGTCGATCCCT
Source organism: Hyphomicrobiaceae bacterium (assembly GCA_031365465.1). Classification (GTDB taxonomy): domain Bacteria; phylum Pseudomonadota; class Alphaproteobacteria; order Rhizobiales; family Hyphomicrobiaceae; genus JABFRJ01. Next base: position 1,510 of record JANLYD010000342.1, on the reverse strand, counting down.
GTGCTTTACCCTTGGTGCGTTTTGAGGTGGTTGACAGCAATCTGGCGGATCTCGCGAAGGTCTTTCAGCGCCCGCTCGATATCCGTCCGCTTTTTCGCGAGGTCGTCGATGGCGCTGTCCACTTTGACGACCAGCACCTTGGCCTGCGTCACATGATTGGGATCGGCATCGTACAGTTGCAGCCAGTCGCGGATTTCTTCCAGGCTGAAGCCGAGATTCTTGCCTTGCTGGATCAGTTTCAGCCGCGCCCGCTCCCGGCGTGAATAGCTGCGCGCCTTGCCTTTGCGAGGGGGCGAAATCAAGCCTTTAGCTTCGTAAAAGCGGATGGCGCGAGTGGTCAGGCCGAACGCCTCAGCCAATTCGCCGATCGTGAAGAAGCGGTCCGGCGCCTGCGGGTCGAGCATCGCCGCGTCGACGACGCGCTTGGACGAACGGGGCATGTCTCTGACTGTCATCGGCCCTGCGTAGGTTTGCGGCGGATGCTGGCCGTCCGCGGGTTCGTGGTCTGCGCCAAACCCGCAAACAGGCTGCGGCGCCCGACGCGTCGCGACCGTCACTTCCTGACTGTCGCACCCCTACGCGCGTGCGTCGCCCCGGTCAATCATCCCTGCGCTGGTTTGACCTCTGCCTCGGCCTTGAGTTCTTTCTTCGACAGTTTACCGATCATGGTTTTTGGCAGTTCGTTGCGAAATTCGATTTCCGAGGGCATTTCGATCTTGGACAAGCGCGGTTCCAAGTGCTTGCGGATATCTTCGACGGTGGCGGTCTGTCCTGCCTTCAGCTTGATGAACGCTTTCGGGGCCTCGCCGCGATACTTGTCCTTGATGCCGATGACCGTCACTTCCTCGACGGCTGGATGTTCGTAGATCTTCTCCTCGAGGTGGCGCGGATACACCTTGAAGCCCGAGCAGATGATCATATCCTTGATGCGGTCGACGATGAAGATGAAGCCCTGCGGGTCCATGTATCCGACGTCGCCGGTGCGGAAGTAGTCCCCCACGAACGTCTCGGCGGTTTCGGCGGGCTTCTTGTAATAGCCCTTCATGACCTGCGGGCCCTTGATGCAGATTTCTCCGGGCTGTCCGAGTGGCACTTCTTGCTCGGGTTTACCGACTTCGCGGATGGAAATCGTGGTGCCGGGCAACGGCTGGCCGATCGATCCCGCACGCGCAGTGCCATCCAGCGGGTTGACGGTTGCGCCGGGTGACGTCTCCGACAGTCCGTAGGCTTCGACGACCTGTGCGCCAGTCAAAGCTTCAAAGCCCTTTTTGACCTCCGCCGGCAGGGGTGCACCGCCCGACAGACAGATCTTGAGCGAACGCAGGTCGAGCTTTTTTGCGTCTTTGTGGTTCATGATGGCGCTGAAAATGGTGGGCACGCCCGGCATGATCGTCGGCTTCGATTTGTCGATCAGCTTCATGGTGTCGTCGAGCACGAAGCGCGGCATGATGACGATCTCGTAGGCTTCGGCGACGCCGAAGTTCATAATGCCGCTCATGGCGAACACGTG
>JANLYD010000340.1:0-9320 GCA_031365465.1 Hyphomicrobiaceae bacterium | reverse complement strand
ACTCCGAGGTCGTTCAGCGGGGAAGATGTCGTCGAAACATGATTGCGGTCAAATGTCGTGGATGGCCGCCTTCGCGGCCAAGACGGAAGACTTGATTTAGCAGCGACTTCAATGACGCGTATCGTTCATGCGATTGCCCTGACTCCGCCCCCACTCCCACTCGACAACCCCATGGCCACCCGCTATAGCACCGTCTTCCCTTTCTCGGGGTGCCCGTTCAGGGCCGCATGAGCTTGTTCCGGCAGCGATGACCTTTGGTTTCGCCCGTCGCCCGTTCCTCTGCAAAATATGATGTCCAATCAAGGAAGTAACAATCATGAACATCATTCAACAGCTCGAACGCGAGCAGATGGATGCCGTGCTCGCACGTCGTAACGTGCCTCAGTTTGGCCCCGGTGATACGCTGAAGGTCATGGTCCGCGTGATCGACGAAGTCGTGATCGACCCGAAGGCCAAGAACACCGGCAAAGAAAAGCCCAAGCAGGCCGCCGAACGTTTGCAGGCCTATGAAGGCATCTGCATTGCCCGCTCGGGCCACGGCATCAACGAAAGCTTCACCGTCCGCAAGATCAGCTACGGCGAAGGCGTCGAGCGCGTGTTCCCGATCTACACCCCCTTTATCGCTGAAATCGAAGTGCTCCGTCGCGGTGCCGTGCGCCGTGCAAAACTTTACTATCTGCGTGGCCGTCGCGGCCGTGCGGCGCGCATCTTCGAGCGTACGGACGCTCGCGCAAAGAAGCTGAACGCCGCCTTCAAAGGCTTCAAGAAGCCGAAGGGCGAGCCGGACAACCTGGCGCTGATCAAGAGCCTGACGCCGGAGATGGTCGGTCGGCTGAACGGCATCGGCGTGACGAAGTTCGAGCAGATCGCCAACTTCTCGGGCGAAGACATCGCCAACGTCGACGAGTTGCTCAACCTCAACGGTGCGATCGAGAAGAACGACTGGGTGCGTCAGGCCCGCGATCAGGTCACTGCAGCCGATGCTGCCGCTGCCCCCGCCGAAGACACCGAAGCGAAGTAAGGTCCGGCTTGAGTGCCCGCAATAACGGCAGCGTCGAAAGGCGGCTGCCGTTTTGCGTTTGAGGCGGCGGCTGCATGTGACAGACGAAGCGATGGAGATCACGGCGATCGGTGTGGCCGATCTCGACTCGAATGGAAGCGGTTTTTTCGCATACGCCCTAACGGCGATCATTTCATTGCTGCGACGCGCCATCTGAAATAATTTTTCGTTCGGCAACCTTGATGGCGATGTCTGAAGGTTCTTATTTCTATCCTCGGCTTCAATATGGATTCATATTGTTGTAGATTAGGGCCTCACCTGAGGTCTCCATGTCCCCCATCCCCTCCCTGAACCACGACACGTCACAGCGATACGCAGCCCTGGCTGCCGAACTCGACTTCCGGTTGCGCGCGACTGCCTCTCTGATCGAACGGATCGCCCTTGCCGCGTGGGCGGTCGATGGGCGGGTGACGTTTTCGACCAGCCTCGGGATCGAGGATCAGGCCGTGCTCCATGGCGTTGCCATGTCAGGCGCCGAGATCGATGTTTTCACACTGGAAACCGGGCGGCACTTCCCCGAGACGCTCGACACGCTGGAAGCGTCGGTCCTTCAGTTGGGCGTGCCGATTCGCATCGTGGCACCTGAGGCGGCCGGTCTCGAACACCTCGTGGCGCGCGACGGCATCAACGGATTTCGTGCGTCGGTGGACGCCCGCAAGGCCTGCTGCGATGTTCGCAAGGTGCAGCCCCTGCGGCGTGCCCTGGCGGGGGCGGCCGGCTGGATGACTGGTTTGCGCCGGGGGCAGTCGAATGGGCGGGCGGACGTGCCGTTTGCGAGTTTCGACGCCGACTTTGGGCTGATCAAGATCAACCCGATCGCCGACTGGTCGCTGGCCGATCTCGAGGCGTACATCGCGACACACGCCATCCCCGTCAATCCGCTGCATGCGCAGGGCTATCCGTCGATCGGCTGTCAACCGTGCACCCGCGCGATTTTGCCGGGCGAAGACATCCGCGCCGGACGCTGGTGGTGGGAAAATCTCGACGGCAAAGAGTGCGGTCTGCACAACCGGCCAAAGCTGCAACAGGAACTCTCCGCATGACGGCGCTCGTATCACACCTCGATCTGCTTGAAGCCGAAGCGATCCATATTTTCCGCGAGGCAGCGGCGCAGTTCCGCAAGCCCGTGCTGATGTATTCGATCGGCAAGGATTCGACCGTGCTGCTGCATCTGGCGCGCAAAGCATTCTGGCCGGCACGGTTGCCGTTCCCGCTGCTGCATGTCGATACGACGTGGAAATTTCGCGAGATGATCGCGTTTCGCGATGCGACGGTTGCCGAGCACGGCCTGGACCTGATCGTCCACACCAACGAAGACGGGCGGGCGCGCGGCATCGATCCCCTCCATCATTCGCCGTCGATCTATACCGACGTCATGAAAACGCAGGCGCTGAAGCAGGCACTCGACAAATACGGCTTCGATGCGGCCTTCGGCGGCGCGCGCCGTGACGAAGAAGCGAGCCGCGCAAAGGAGCGCGTGTTCTCGTTCCGCACCGGCGATCATCGTTGGGATCCGCGCGCACAGCGGCCGGAGATGTGGCGGCTGTTCAACGGCCGGCTCGGCTCGAACGAAACGGCGCGCGTGTTTCCGCTGTCGAATTGGACCGAGAAAGATATCTGGCGCTACGTCGCGCGCGAAAAGCTGGATGTCGTGCCGCTGTACTTCTCCGCGCCGCGTCCGACGATCGAGCGCAAAGGGCAACTGATCGTGCTCGACGACACGCGACTGCAGCCCGATGCCGGTGAACAGGTGGTAACGCGCCGCGTGCGGTTCCGCACTCTGGGGTGCTGGCCGTTGACGGCGGCAGTGGCGTCGGAGGCGGCCGATATCGAAAGCGTCGTTGCCGAAACGCTGTCGGCCAAAACCAGCGAGCGCATCGGCCGCCTGATCGATCACGATCAATCCGGCGCCATGGAAAAGAAAAAACAAGAAGGGTATTTCTGATGCGCGCGCGTTCAAATCTGGCCTTGAAAGCTGTCGCCGCGCCGCTCGATATTTCGCTCCCGAAGCAAGATCTCACAGGCATCGTGCGCGTGCTGACGTGTGGTTCGGTCGACGACGGCAAGTCGACGCTGATCGGACGGTTGCTGTGGGACGCGTCGGATCTGTTCGACGATCAACGGGCGGCGCTTGAGCGCTCGGATCGGCGCGTGCTCAACGGCGAGCATCTCGACTACAGCCTGCTGGTCGATGGATTGATCGCCGAGCGCGAGCAGGGCATCACGATCGACATCGCCTGGCGAACATTCGATACCGCGCAGCGCCGCTTCGTGATCATCGACAGCCCCGGCCACGAGCAATACACGCGCAACATGGCCAGTGGCGCCAGCCACGCCGACGTGGCCGTCATGCTGATCGACGCGCGGCACGGCATCAAGCACCAAACCCGGCGGCACGCAGCGATCCTGCATCTGTTCGGCGTGCGCCGCGTGCTGCTGGCCGTCAACAAGATGGACCTAGTCGACTGGTCCGAATCGACATTCCGCGCCATCGAAGCGGATTTCGACGCACTGCGGCAACGCTTCGGGTTCGCTGACGCGCTGGCCATTCCGGTCGCTGCAGTGACCGGCGACAACGTCGCACGTGCGTCCACACGCATGGGCTGGTATCGCGGCCCGACGCTGCTCGATCATCTTTCCGCGTTGCCTGATCTGCCCGCGGCCGTTCGCCCGTTCCGCATGCCGGTGCAGACGGTCTTGCGCGACGGGCAGGATTTTCGTGGCCTCGCTGGCACGATCGCAGCGGGCCGGGTCAAAGTCGGCGATCTCGTCGTCGATACCGTGAGTGGTCGCGAAGCGCGCATCCGCCGCATCGCGACGATGGACGGCAATCTCGCAAGTGCCGGTCACGGACAGGCTATCGCGCTTGTGCTCGATCGCGACATCGACGTGTCGCGGGGCGCACTCCTCTCGGCGCCGGAGGCGGTCGCGATCGCTGCGACGGCGATCGACGGACATCTGGTGTGGATGGCCGAGACGCCGTTCGACCCCGCAACGCGCTATCTGCTCAGGACGGCGACCGATCTGGTGCCGGTGTCCCGCGTGGAGGTGCAGTCGTTGCTGGATCTGGAAACGCTGGGACGTACCAAGTCCGCCCATTGCGCGGTCAACGACATCGCTGTGGCGACGTTCAAGCTGGCGCGGGCGACGGCCGTCGATACATTCCGCGACAACCCCGAAACCGGCGCGTTCCTGCTCGTCGACGCGATCACGGGTGCGACCGTGGCCGGCGGCGTCATCACGTCGGCGCGGCGCGATAACGGCGACGGCGCAGCAGTTTCAATCCCTGAGACACCCGTGTTCGTGCTGACACGAGCCACGCTGGAACTCGGGGTGTGCGCCGATCTCGTCGGTCGCGAGGGAACGCAAAGCGAGTTTCGCCGCCGCGCGCAGGAAGTCGTCAACGTGATGCATGCCGCCGGCGTACAGGCGCGCTTGGATCTAAAGTGAGATCAGACGTGAGAATGGCCCGCTGCATGCCGGACGGCATCCCCGCATTCATTCCCTCGCAGCGGCTCTATGCTGCGGCCGCTCCAGAAAGCACGGCCGTCATCTTTGCGTCGAGCTGGACAAGCGTGAACGGCTTGGCGATGAAATGCAGCCCGGCATCGAGTTTGCCGCTGTGCACGATCGCATTGCGGGTGAAGCCCGTGGTGTAGAGCACTCTGATGTCCGGACGTCGCTTCAAAGCTTCGGCCGCCAATTGCCGGCCGTTGACGTCGGGCATGACGATATCGGTAAACAGCATGGTGGTATCCGGGTGGCTGTCCAACTGCTTGAGAGCGTTGATCGCGCCGTCGGCATGGATCACCAGATAACCGAGCTCGCGCAAGGCCGCGACCGTCATCTCGCGGACGCGATCATCATCCTCGACGACGAGGATGAGATTGCCGGTGCGGTCCTTCAGCAGATTGGGCCAGGCTTCGACCTTGGCTGTATTGCTTTCGGCATTGGGGCCGGCGTCGTAAAGGCGCGGTAAATACAGCTTGACCGTCGTCCCGTGTCCAACCTCGGAGTAAATCTTGATGTGACCACCTGACTGTTTCATGAACCCGAATACCTGCGACAGGCCGAGCCCGGTTCCCTTGCCGACACCCTTGGTGGTGAAAAACGGATCGAATGCTTTGGCAGCAACGTCAGGCGTCATGCCCTCGCCTGTGTCGGTGACCGTGATCAGGACGTAGTCACCGCTTGGAACAGAATTGCTTGCCGCATAGGTGTTGTCGAAGTGACAGTTGGATGTCTCGATCGTCAGCTTGCCGCCGTCCGGCATCGCGTCACGGGCGTTGATGGCAAGATTTAGAATGACGTTTTCGAGTTGCCCGACGTCGGCGGTCGCGTGCCAGATGCCGGCGCTCAAAACAGTCTGATGCTGGATCGTTTCTCCAATCGTTCGCTGCATCATGTCGGTCATGCCCAAGATCAACTTGTTCGCGTCGACCGTCGTGGGGCTGAGAGGAGATTGGCGGGAAAACGCCATCAATCGCGTTGTGAGCGTCGCGGCTCTGTTGGCGCCTTCGAGGGCTGCGTCGACGAACCGCTGCACGTTCGCATCACCTGCCGCCAGCCGCTTTTGCGTGAGCGTGATACCGCTGATGATTACGGCCAGCATGTTGTTGAGATCGTGCGCAAGCCCGCCGGTCAACTGCCCGACCGCTTCGATTTTCTGCATCTGGCGGATCTGCGCTTCGTTGCTCTCTCGCTCGAGATTGGCCGTAACGCGCTGACGCGCCTCGCGCTGCGAATGCCATACCCACGCGGCGAAAGCGGCAATCAACAACAGAAAGGTCACAACAACGACAGCCAGCACAAACCCTCTGAGGCGTTGCGTGTCAGCGATGCGGGATACGAACAGAGCGTTTTCCGCCTTAATCAACCGCTCGATGTCGTCGCGCACCGGTTTCATGAGCGCCAATCCACCGCGGTCTCGCACGTCAGTCGCGACATCGGCGGCCGGTTTGCTTCGCTGGTGTCGAATGGACTCAGACAACATCATAAAGCGGCGCTCGATGGCGGGAGTCAGCCGCGCAATGGACTGCTGCTGTTCGGCGTTGTCTCTGGTCAGGTTCTTGAGCAGCGCTACGGACGGCCAAATGGTTTTGAGCGCAAGCTGGTAATGCTCGAGGTAGGCTTCGTCGCCCGTGATGATAAACCCACGAGTTCCGGCTTCCGCCTCCTGAACCTGGTCGAACACTTCGGAAATGGCCGCCTTGACTTCCGCCGTGTGGGTGACCCAGACCACCGCTCGCTCATGCGCATACACCAGAGCCACAAGCAAAACCATCAGCACGGCAATGGAAGCGCTGGCTACCTCGGGTATCCGCGACTGCAGGCGGTCAAAAAGGTATGACATGGGGCTCTCACGGGATGATGCAGGGCACATCACCGCTGGCTCCCATGACATGCAGCAGGGATCGCCCTATGCGCAAGGAAAATGCATGCTATGCTGGCGAATGGCTGCTCGCGTACCGTCAAACCGCTCGAAATATCATGAAGGGTCGAAAGCCCGCCCTTCCAAGGTCAGGGCTCCGTGATCACGCCATCGCTTTCAGGGCTCCGGGTGTTTTTGGCCGAGGATGAGCCAATGCTGTTGTGGGCGCTCGAGGAAATGATGGCAGATTGGACTTGTGTCATTGCCGGGTCCGCAACGCGCGTCGCCGACGCCTTGGCATTTGTATCGGCCAACACATTCGACGTCGCGATCCTCGATGCCTCTCTCCAGGACGGCAGTATCGAGCCCGTCGTGGCGGTGTTGACGGCTCGCGGCTGTCCGTTCGTGATCGCTTCCGGAACAAATCCCTCTGAGCGCAACAGTCACTTTTTCGGCCCGCATGCGGTACAAAAACCCTATACCGAGCTTGCGTTGCGCACGGCCATTGAGCAGGCGGTTTTTCCCGCGCGACCTGCGAGCGCGATTTCAGTCATCCCCTTCGCTTGAAATGCACCCCAGCCCTGGCGGTCGGGCGTGAGGTGGCGGTGACCTCGCCGATGCCATGATGTCGAAAGGCTACTCGACCAACGGCCAACGTTAACTGTGTGCATCGAAAGATGCAGTTTCTCTGATCTGCAATCTGGAATTGCGCGCGAGCATGCGCTAGAGTTCTTGCATCCAGGAGGGTGAACCCTGGGTGCACACATGCCGCTAAGCGACTTTCTGCTCCGCCTCGTTGGAATTACCCGCACGATCCAAGCATGGCATGCAGCCCTGCTCGTATTGGATCAGGCCCGCCGTGAAAAGCTCGCCGGCTATGCCGACGAAATTGCAGCCACGTTCGCGCGCGCCTCTCGCGCATTCACAATTCTCGAGCGCGCACCCTGGGACGTGGCCGCCCGTCGCGACGCCGTGCGCGAACTCGGGCGCATCTCCGGCTATCTCGACGATCTCGTGTCGGTCCTCGAATCCGCCCTCGACGGCCGCAAACTCGGCGGCTTGAAGCGCCGGTTGTCCCGCCTGGAGGCGCCCCTGACGGCCGGCCTCGCGTCAGCCTCTCATGCCAGCAATCGCGGTCCGACCCGCCTCGAAACGCTCCTCGATGCGGAAGGCTATTTTCGCGCCCTCGCCGACGGATTGCGGGCATGACGCGCTTTAGCGCGGCACTCCCCCTCGCCTCGCTGGGTTCGGCCTGTTAAAAGACCTCGAACCGTCACACGCCGCGCCGTTCGAGGACTCCGAGACGCTCATGCAGAAATTCACCAAGCTCACCGCCGTCGCAGCACCCATGCCGATGATCAACATCGACACCGACGCGATCATTCCCAAACAATTCCTGAAAACCATCAAGCGGACCGGACTCGGCAAACATCTGTTTTCGGAATTGCGCTACGACGAACAAGGCAAGGAAAAGCCTGACTTCGTGCTCAACAAGCCGGCTTATCGCAAGGCCGAAATCCTCGTCGCCGGCGACAACTTCGGCTGCGGGTCAAGCCGCGAGCATGCCCCCTGGGCCTTGCTCGACTTCGGCATTCGCTGCGTCATCTCCACCGACTTCGCTGACATCTTCTACAACAACTGTTTCCAGAACGGCATTCTGCCGATCAAGGTCTCGCCGCAGGATCTCGAAAAGCTGATGGACGACGCGCAACGCGGCGCCAACGCCACCCTTTCCGTCGATCTCGAAGCGCAGGAAATTCGCGGTCCCGACGGCGGCGTGGTCAAATTCGACATGGACGCCTATCGCAAGCACTGCCTCGTCAACGGCCTCGACAACATCGGCATCACCATGGCCAAAGGCAAAGCCATCGACAGCTACGAAGCCAAAGCCAAAACCGAAAAGCCCTGGCTGTAATCAATGCGGCTATAATCGGATTGTATGCCGTGATGAATAACGACGAACCTTTTCGGATAGACGTTGACCGTTACATTGCCGCCGAAAAGACCGTCTCAGGTGCCTGTATCTGGAGAAAGAAAACCCACGCCGACTATCGAGAAGTCGTTAAGGTATTGCAATGTCTCTCAATGCCGGAAGTAAATGGCGAGTTGCGTATGACTGCACACGTATCGCGATTACCGCAAAAAATGAGCTTCAGTCTACTTTTAGGGCCGGTTCGCGTTTACAACCTTGATGTAAATCCTGGGACGTTTCACATCAACGTCACGACACTCGAAGCTGTGTATGAAACTCATTGGCAGCGATTTCCTATACGTGATGCCGTTCCCGATAAGCGGGAAATGAGTCACCGGGATTGGTTGCTCGAATTCTGCAAGCGTTCTAACATCCGGTCAGCGATGGCTTATAATCCGCCACCTCACGAGCCGCCCCAACTGAGTCTGCTCTGATGGCACGACAACTTACAACAATCGAACTTGAGAAAATCAGTAAGGCGCTTGTGTCAGCGCGCGAAACGAATCTCGGCATGGAAGTTCAGATGCCGGTGGTGTATCCAAACGGGCAATGCGTTTCGGTCGTCGTGAATGTGGTGGGCGACAATTACGTTGTGCATGACGCCGGGTTTGGATCGATGGCTTTAGCCGTAGCTGGCGTCGATTCGACACGAGCTTTAGCGCAAAAATTTGCCCGCATCGCGAAAGAGTACGGCTGTGAATTCGTGGGCGGCAGGATGACGCGCGCATGTACAGAAGTGCAACTGCCGTTCGCAATTGCTTTAGTGGCTAACGCGTCGCGAATTGTTGCCGATCAGTATTGGCATCGCGAGAAAAAAACTCGCGATTTTCGCCGCGAAGTATCTCTGGTGCTAGCGAGAGAACTCCCTGAGGATCGGGTGCGGAAGCTGCAGGTTCTCGGAGACAGCGGAACAGTGT
>JANLYD010000301.1:0-2059 GCA_031365465.1 Hyphomicrobiaceae bacterium | reverse complement strand
AACCGATCGTTACTTCGCTTCGACAACGTGTAAGCTGCAGGAATGATCCATCTTAGTTTTGCACACAAATATTTAGCGCGACATTAATTCAACAGGTCAAGAGATTTCGAACCGCAACTTTGCGAATTTTTGTGCTGAGTGCATCGCACAATAATGTGACGTCCTTATTGCACTGCCGCAACGCCGTGTTGATCGCGCCGCGGCTTTACGTGCCACGTGGCTTGGCGCGCGAGGTGGGCGCAGCGGAAGCGGGGTCTTCCGGCCACGAGTGGCGCAAATAGCGGCCGCGCAAATCGGCGCGCACGCTGGCCCAGGACCCCGCCCAAAAACCCGGCAGATCGCGGGTTATTTGAATGGGCCGGTGCGCTGGCGACAGCAGCTCCAGCGTCAACGGTAGCCGTCCCCGCGCAATTGCCGGATGCGTGGTCAGTCCGAACAGCTCCTGTACCCGGATCGACAACAGTGGGGCGGAAGGCCCGTCATAGACGATCGCGTGTCGATTGCCGGTCGGCGCTTCGAAGTGAGTCGGGGCTTCCGTGTCGAGCCGCCGCCGCAGATCCCAAGACAGCATCGTCTCGAGCGCCCGGTCGAGGTCGTCCGCGCCGATGTCGGCGGCTTTCGTCTTGCCGTGCAGGGCCGGTGCGAGCCAGTCGCCGGCGGTGGCGGCCAACGCTGGATCGCTCAGATCCGGCCACGATTCGGGAGCTGCCGACCGCAGGAAGCCGACGCGATCCCGCAACTGCCGCTGCGCCTTGCTCCAAGGTAGCCTGTCGATGCCGGCGTCAGCTAAACCGGTCGCGAGAGCCAGAGCCGCCTGCTCCGTCGCCGGCACGGGCAGAGGCTTGCTGTCGAGCACGATCGCGCCGAGCCGTCGCGTGCGCCGCGCCCTCAGGCTAGCGGTTGCGACATCGAACTGGATGTCGTCGGCTTGGCTGATGCGACCAGCAGAGATGGCTTCCAGATCGGATACATCGCAAACGGCCGCCAGTTGAATTCGCGTCGACTGCGCTTTGCCGGCCATTTCAGCCACCACCAGGAACGGCGCGCGCGCCAGTCCATCGGTCGCGTCGATATTGGCGCCGCGACCGTTCGCCAGGACGAAACTGCCTGCAGCGCCCCGCGCCTTGGCAATTCGGTCTGGAAACGCCAGAGCAAGCAGCGCTGCAGTGGACGGCGAACTAACCGATGGGCGACGTGGCTGGCTGTCGCGTGCAGCGTTCGCCCAACCGGCGGCCAGTCGACGCATCTCGTCGGCGCGGCGGCTTCTGTCGCGCCGGAAGCCGTCTAGCCGATGATCGAGATCGGCTGACGTGCCGCCCAGCCCGCGCTCGACGATGACGGCCGCGATCATTGCCGCCGCCTCCTCGTTCCCTGTGTCGGCAGCTTCGAGCACCATCCGCGCCAGTCGCGCCGGCAGCGGCAACGCTTGAATGCGTCCACCGAGCGGCGTCAGGCGTCCGTCGCCATCGAGAGCGCCAAGCGAGGTGAGCTCGGCCCGCGCCGCAGCGACAGCCGCGTGCGGGGGCGGATCGAGAAAATCCAGCGTGCCGGGATCGCCCACGCCCCAGCTTGCACAGTCCAGCAGCAAACCGCTGAGATCGGCGGCGACGATTTCCGGTGCCGCGTACGCCGGCAGTGACTGTGTTTCCGGCTCGTCCCACAGCCTGAAGCAAACGCCCGGCTCTGTGCGTCCCGCGCGGCCACGGCGCTGATCGGCGGCGGCGCGCGACACCCGCACGGTTTCGAGCCGGGTCACGCCCACGTCAGGTTCATACCGTGGCACCCGCGCCAACCCGCAGTCGATTACGATGCGGACACCGTCGATGGTGATCGACGTCTCGGCCACCGACGTCGCAAGCACCACCTTGCGAGAACCGGGCGCTGGTGGGCTGATCGCTGCGTCCTGCTGCTTCGGGTCGAGTCCGCCATGCAACGACACGACCGCGACATCGCGAAAAGCTGAATCCGCCAAGCGATCGGACATTCGTTCCGCGACGCGCCGGATTTCCCCCTGCCCCGGCAGAAACGCGAGCACCGACCCCGTTTCGGTTCGAAGTGC
>JANLYD010000298.1:0-39647 GCA_031365465.1 Hyphomicrobiaceae bacterium | reverse complement strand
ACAATAGCCTCATCACCACGACCCGATCGATCGGCTTGGTGTAATGGGGAATATGTACGTAAGCCGGGGGTATTGCAGTCACAAACCGCAGTTACCTATGGCGCGATTCTCGTTGCAATCGGCCTGATTCTCATCCTGCTTGTCGTGTTCGTGCGGTAAGGGGCCGACGCGGGGCTTCACGCCTCAGTCATGCCGCTGTTCGCGTTGGAGCGGCCGCGGCTTGCTTAGCTGGTGTGTGTAGGACTCGCCGCCAAACCCTCTCGAAAAGCGGCAGGACACCCTGCGGTGACAAGAGGATGACACCGATTACGACCACGCCGTAGATGAAGTAGTGCAAGCCGGGCAGCACACCGCCGAGCTTGCCTCGCAGGACTTCGCCGAGGGGCACCAACAGCAAGGCGCCGATTGCGGGGCCATACGCACGGCCAAGACCGCCGACGGTCGCAAACAGAACGATTTCGATCGTGATGACCGGCGAGATCAGCAGATAGGGATCGGCGAACGTCAGATATCGCACATACGCCGTGCCGACGACCGAAGCCAAAACGGCGGATATCGCCATCGCCGTGATCTTGTAGCGCAGGACATCGACGCCGATCGCTTGAGCGGCCTTCTCGTTGTCCCGGATTGACCGCAAATAATAGCCGAGCGGCGCGTTGAGTATGGCGACACTGACGAGCACGCAAATAGCGGCTAGCGCAAGCATCATCCAAAATGCGCCGCCGCCTCCGCCAAATTGGAACGCAAAAAAATTGCCGGTGTCCTTCGGTAACAGCAGTCCGGACGCACCGCCAAAAAAGTCCCAGCCCTCCACGATGATGCTGCCCATTTCGGCGAACGCCAGCGTGATCAGTACGAAGGAGAGGTGGCCCAGTTGAAAGCGGTAATCGATCCAGGCGATAGCTGCGCCGAGCGCTCCGGAGATCGCCGCCGAAATCAGCAGTCCGAGCCACATATTGATACCGAGCTTGAGCAACAGCGCGCTCGACAACATGGCCCCGATGCCAATGAACAAGCTGTGCGCCAGCGATATTTGCCCTGCCATGCCTCCGACGATATTCCACGACGAGGCGAGTGCGACATAGACCAGCGATAGGGTGAGAATATGCAGGTAGTAGCTCGACACCAGCAAAGGCAGCGTTGCTGCAAGAGCCAGTACACCCCACCAGATCGGCGACCTCAACGTCTTGTAGAAGTCCTCCTTCATCGCGATGAGCTCCAGGTCAAGCCCTGCGGCCGGAACAGCATGACCAGTACAAAGATTATGTAAGGCATCAGCAAGCCGAGCGGCCCTTCGAGATAGATGGTGCCGAATGCTTCTGCTAGACCGATGAGAAGGCCGCCGAGCAGGATGCCGACAAAATTCGTCATGCCGCCGAGTACGACGACGAGCAGAGTGATGACGGTGTAGCGCAAACCTTGAGTCGGCTGTATCGGCGTTCCCGGTAGAAGCAATGCCGCAGCCAAAGCCAAGATCCCGATGCCAAGCGCAAACGTCATTACTTGCACGCGGCCGACGTCGACGCCCATCAGTGCCGCTGCATGGGCATTCTGATGCACTGCACGAATAGAGCGGCCGAAATCAGTTGAGCGCAGCATGACGTATAAGCTGCCGGCGAGGACGATCGAGATCGCAAATGCGATCAAGTGCGGCACGCGCAGAACCACATCTCCGAGAATGATCAGTTTCGATTCCACGACCGATGGAGTGCGCGCGGGTTGCCCGCCGAACGTCATCAAGATCCCATTCTGCAACACCAGACTCAGCCCCAGCGTGAGCTGTACCACCATCAAGAACTGATGCCCGACCATCGGCCTGATGAGGAAGCGGTAAACCAACGCCCCGATCGCCGCCATGACGGGAACCGTGATGATCACCGAGGCATACGGATCGAGGGACAGTGCGGAATACAGCGCCAGGCACATGAACATGCCGAGCGAGATGAAGTCGCCATGCGAGAAATTGACGACGCCGCTGACGCCGTAGACCAGCCCCATTCCCAGTGCCAGCAGCCCGTACGTACTGCCGATGAGAATACCCTGCGCCACAGCCTGATAGAGTTCGCTCACGCTGCCCTCCGCTCATATTCCAAGATAAGCACTCCGGGTCCGTGGATCGGCTCTGACCGCATCGGCACTTCCTTCCACGGCGATCTGCCCGCGCTCGAGCACGTAACAGCGTTGCGTGTGACGCAGTGCCAGGTTCAAATTCTGCTCGACGAGCAGGATCGTCAGCCCGTCGGCATTCAGCTTGGCGATGATCTCGAAAATATACTGCACGAAAAGCGGCGACAGCCCGAGAGACGGTTCATCAAGCATCAAGACACGCGCTTGCGCCATCAGTCCGCGTCCAATGGCCAGCATCTGCTGCTCGCCTCCAGACAGTGAGCCGGCGCTTTGCGACAGCCGCTCCCGCAGCCGTGGGAAAAGATCCAGCACCTTGTCGATCTGCTGGCGGCGATGTGGTCTCGCTCGCACGTTGATACCCCCGAGCAGCAGATTTTCTCGAATGCTCATGTCGGGGAATACCAAGCGACCTTCCGGCACCTGGACGATGCCGCGTTCGACACGCTGCTTCGGTGTCAACGCGGTGATGTCGTCGCCCTCGAATAAAATCCGTCCCGAGATCGGCTTGACGGCACCCGACAGGCAATTGATCAATGTCGTCTTGCCGGCGTTGTTCGCGCCGAGCAATCCGACGATTTCGCCTTTGTTTAAACGGATATCGATTTCGCGCAGCACGGGCACGCCGCCGTAGCCAGCCGTCAGACTCTCGATCTCAAGCATCGAGGTGATCTCCGAAGTAGGCGTCGATCACGCGCTGATCCTTCAGGAGTTCCTGGGGCGGGGCTTCCGCGATCTTTTCGCCGAAATTAATCACGACGATCCGCGTCGCGAGCCGCATGATGACCGGCATCACATGCTCGACCATGACGATCGTGACGCCCTGCCTGTTCAACTCCTTGATCACGTCGATCGGCGCGGCCGTCTCCGCCATGGTCAGCCCTGCCATCACCTCGTCGAGCAGAATGCAACGAGGATCGGTAGCGATGCACTTCGCAAGCTCGAGCAGCTTTTTATCTTGCAGCGACAGAGTGGGCGGCAACTCGTGCTCCTTGCCGGCAAGGCCGACGCGGAGCAGTGCTTGGGCTGCATAGTCGATCGCCTCGCGGATCGGCCGGCGCGTCAACGCCGCCGTCGTGACGACATCGAGCGTCGTCATATCGGCAAACGATTGCACGATCTGGAAGCTGCGCATAAGGCCACGACGGGCGAGCTTGTCGGGCGAAATGCCGATGATGCTGGCACCGTCATAGGTGACGTCGCCCTGGCTCGGCGCAATGAATCCCGAGATCACACCGAACAGCGTTGTTTTGCCGGCGCCATTCGGGCCGATGATGCCGACAATCTCTCCTTGTCCGACCGAGAAACTGATCGCGTTCAACGCCACGAGCCCGCCGAAGCGTTTTGAAACGTTGGCGACTTCAAGGAATGCCACTGCTACCTCTTATGTGCGAGCGCGCGGCGGCACTTGGGCGAATTCCTTCGGGAAGACTACTTGCTGGTCCTGCTCTGGCAACCATTGCACAAACATTGCCGATCCATCCTTGGGCAGGCGGTCTTCGGCGAACTGCAAACCTTTGGGCTTGGCGACATAGAGGTGCGGATGCCCGTACGGAATGTCGACAGCCTTGAAGGCATCCATCAGTGCGCTGCTTTGTAAGGACGCCGCGTTCTCCAGCACTTGCTGCAAAATGCGCGCGGCTTGAGCGTATTGAATGGCTCCCTGTCCGATCCGGTCGAGCTTGGCGACATCGCGGAGTTCGACGATGATCTTCTGCATCGAGTCGATTTTGGCACCGCCGCTGAAGCCGGTCATGCCGAACAGGTTTCTCGTCAGCACTGATTTGCCGATTTCCGGACCAAGATCCTTCCAAAGGGAAAGATCGGTGTAGCCACCGGTGCCGCCGCAGAATAGGCTGCCATGGTAGTTCAGATTATAGCGAGCCTGATGCAGCAGAATGCCATCGCGCGGCGTCACGAGGCCCGCCACCACGTCAGGCTTCAGCGAGCGGATGCGGATCATGGCGGCTGTCTGATCCTGTGCACGAATATCGAGCGCAGCTTCGCCGATGATTTCGATGCCATTGGCCTTCAGCTTCTCGGTCAGGAATTTATTGACCTGCTGGCCGGCCTCGTAGTTCGAATATCCCATTACCGCCGTCTTGATCGCGAATTTGCTATCGTCACGGAGCGAGATGATGAAGTCGTTGATGGTCTGCGCGTATCCGCGATCGTAGGGATAGCCGAGCGTAAACATGTAATTCGACTGCGATCCACCAGCCCACACAGACAGCGTCGGCATCTTGAGTTCGTCCAGCACCGGCGTCAAAGCGAGCATCTGCGCGCTCAGGATCGTGCCGGTCAGCAGCTGTACCTTTTCCTCGGTGATCAGCCGCCGCGCTTCCGCGGCCGTGCGCGCCGGCTGGCTGGTATCGTCAGCCAACACCAATTCGATCTTGGCGCCGCCCTTGCTCTTGATACCGCCTTCGGCGTTGATTTTCTTGATTACATACTCGAATGCGGGTTGCCCTTCCTGGGCATAGGCGGCGAGTGGGCCGCTCATCGAATTGACCACGCCGACCCGGATCACAGGCTCTGCCGCCGAAACCCTCGAGATGAAGGGGGCGGCTAGCGACCCCACGATCATGCCGGAGCCGGCAATTCCGAATTTACGGCGGGTAACGGCCATGTCCTACGTTTCCTCTCTCGCCATCTTTTGTGGCTTTTATTTTTGAGCCTACAGCGACCTTACCCGAGATCACGGGCACTGTGTAAGCTGCTTGGCAGTCGTGCGGTCCGCCGTATCAAATCGCATCCCAGTTGAAGATATCAGCCGAGCGGTCGAGCTTGTAGAAGGACGACTTCAGCGCCGGCATGCCATGCTCGGAGATGCTCTGCGGCGTCCAGCCTTCGCCGCGATGAATCGATCGTATGGGACGCGACTGCCCCATCAAAAAGATTTCGTTCATGCGGACTGCAAAAATCTGTCCGGTAACGTCTTTGGCGGCATCACTCAGCAGAAAGGCACAGATAGGCGCGATCTTTTCCGGGCTCATTTGTTGAATCTTTGCGACGCGCGCTTTCTCCGCCTCGGTTTCCGTCGGGATCGTTCCGATGAGCCGGCTCCAGGCGAATGGTGAAACGCAGTTCGAGCGCACGTGAAAGCGTTCCATGTCGAGCGCGATGGATTTCGACAGGCCGACGATGCCGAGCTTTGCCGCCGCATAATTGGCTTGACCGAAATTTCCCACCAAGCCGGATGTGGACGTAAAGTGGACGAACGAGCCACTTTGCTGTTCGCGAAACAGGCGCGCTGCCGCATGGGCGACATAGAACGAGCCCATCAAATGAACTTTGATGACGGATTCGAACGCATCGATACTCATGCGATGAAAAATGGCGTCGCGTAGAATTCCGGCATTGTTCACCACGCCGTCGAGCTTGCCGTAGGTATCGGCCGCCATCTTGACTATTCTGCTGGCAGGAACGGCTTCGGCAACGGTCTCAAAATTCGCAACGGCCTTGCCGCCGCGCTTTACGATCTCCTCGACCACTTCTTCCGCAGGCGTGGCATTCGTTCCCGAGCCGTCGGCGGCGCCGCCGGGATCGTTGACGACGACCTTCGCGCCCTCGGCAGCGCACAACAGAGCGATCTCACGGCCGATCCCTCGACCGGCACCGGTGACGATGACGACTTTATCCTGCAGTGATCCGGCCATTGCTGCCCCTTTGGCGTATGACGTGTTCGGTTCAACGCTCGTTCGTGAAGATGATCGTTCCCGATGCCGCGAACATGCCGCCGACACCGTGGCAGACCGAAATCTTGGCATCCTTTATCTGTGCGGGTGCGATGCCGCGCAACTGCCGCACACTCTCTTGCAGTGCATACATGCCGTACATGCCGGAGTGCATGTAGCTCAGGCCGCCGCCGTTGGTGTTGAGCGGTAGTTTGCCGCCCGGTCGCGTATTGCCGTCGGCGATGAATTTGCCCGTCTCTTCGTGGGGCATGAATCCGAGATCGCCGAGGCCGAACAGCGGGAGGTGCGCGAAAGCATCGTAGATCATCAGATGATCGACGTCGCGATGATTGATACCGGCCTCACGGAATGCCTGCGAGCCGGCAACTTTAAACGCGCGCGAACTATCGAAGGTTTGCATCTGGCTGATCATCGGCGTCTCGACACTTTCGCCCGTGCCCATGATGTAGACCGGCTTTTGCGGAAAGTCTTTGGCCCGATCGGCCGCCGTCAAGATCAGCGCACCGCCGCCGTCGGTGACGAGACAGCACTGCAGGATGCGGAACGGATAGGCGATCATTTTCGAGTTCAGAACATCGGCCACCGTGATCGGCGTTTTCATAGTGGCGCGCGGGTTTTTCGCTGCCCACTCGCGCTGAACGACTGCGACCATAGCGATCTGTTCGTGGGTAATTCCGTACGTCTGCATGTAGCGCAGCACGGGCATGGGAAACATGCTCGGCGGGCCGTAGACACCGAAAGGCGCTTCGAATTGGCCATTGAGGCTGTCGGCAGGCGTGGAGCGCGGCTGCTTTCCGATCATCGATTTGCCACTCTCGGCATGCGTGATCAGCACGGTTTTGCAAAGGCCGGCTTCGATCGCTGCCGCAGCATGGCGAACATGCAGCATGAAGGAGCAGCCGCCAACCGATGTGCCATCGACCCACGTCGGCGTGATGCCGAGATAGTGGGCGATCTGCTGGGGCGACTCGACCGCTGTCGCAATGCCGTCGATATCGGACAGCTTGAGACCCGCGTCTGCGATGGCATTCAATGCCGCATCCGCATGCAGCTGAATTTGAGAAACGTTGGGAATGACGCCGAGGTCTGTCGTTTCGGCGGCACCGACGACGGCAACTTGATTGCTGCGCATGATGACTAACCCTTCGCCGGGCGGAACTGTGGAAGGGTGATATGGTCGTCAAGTTTCTCGAACGCGACTTCCAGCTTCATGTCGAGTTGCAATGCTTCCGGCGTCTGCGGACTGTCGATGATGTTGCTCATCATGCGTGGCCCCTCATCCAACTCCACCACTGCAATCGCGTACGGCGGCGTGAAGCCAGGCGCTGCTGGCCGATGGTTGATGACATAACTGTAGAGCTTGGCCTTGCCGCTGGCCTTGAACACGCTGACCTTCCGATTGCCGCAACCCGGACAAAATGGGCGCGGCGGAAAATAAACATTAGCGCAAGCATCGCAGCGCTGCAGGCGAAGTTCTCCCGCCTGCGTGCCATCCCAAAAATGTTGGGTTTCCGGTGTCGGCTTTGGCTTGGCGCGCATAGGCTCGGGCATGACGACAATGTTCCCGGATTGTTGGCTGCGGTTTGATGGCACACATGACACAGCCGACTTGTCATGTGTGTTCAGAAATTTGCCATGCGTGTCGAGAGATGTCAAACTTGCGAAATACGATTTCGCAAGTGATGCCGAACGGCCTTCTTGCACCATATGGAGGCCAGATTACACATGATCCCGCAAACGATCTACGGCAGCGGCGAGCAGCAGGCTTTCCGCGAGACCGTGCGGCGCTTCATCGAGCGCGAGATCGCGCCACATCATGCGCAGTGGGAAAAAGATGGCGTCGTCAGCCGGGAACTTTGGACCAAAGCCGGTGCCGCTGGCTTGCTCTGTCCCGCGATACCCGAAACATATGGCGGTGGTGGCGGCGACTTCACGATGAGCGCGATCGTCACGGAAGAGCTTTCGCGCGGCGTCTTTAACGGGCCCGGCTTCCGCGTACATTCCGACATCGCAGCCTTTTATATTCTGCATTACGGCAGCGAAGCTCAACGGCTTCTTTGGTTGCCACGCATGGCGACCGGAGAGGTTATCGCGGCGCTGGCGATGACGGAGCCGGGCGCTGGCAGCGATTTGCAATCGATCCGCACGACGGCCATCCGCGACGGCGACGATTTTGTCGTCGACGGCTCCAAGACGTTCATCACCAACGGGCAGTTGGCAGATCTCGTCATTCTCGCCTGCAAAACGGATCCTAGCAGCGGTTCCAAAGGGATCAGTCTGCTTCTGGTCGAAGCCAACCGTCCCGGATTTTCGCGGGGCCGCAACCTCGAAAAGCTCGGCATGAAAGCGCAAGATACGTCCGAGCTGTTTTTTGCAGGTATGCGCATACCCGTCAGCAATCTGCTCGGAGACGAGGGGCGAGGTTTTCGATGCCTGATGAACGAGCTTCCCCAGGAAAGACTGCTGGTTGCAATAACTGCAGTCGCCGGCGCGGAATCGGCACTCGAAATGACGCTGGACTATACGCGGCAGCGCAAGGCATTCGGCCAGTCATTGGCAGACTTTCAGCACAACCGGTTCAAGCTCGCTGAGATGAAAACCGAAGTTCAGATCGGGCGGGTCTTTCTCGATCGTTGCATCGAGCTTCACCTCGGCGGCCAACTCGATATCGAAGCTGCCGCCATGTGCAAATACTGGCTGACGGAACTGGAATGCCGAGTGGTGGATCAATGCGTGCAGATGCACGGTGGTTACGGCTACATGCTCGAATACCCGATCACGCGGGCCTACGCGGACGCGCGCGTGCGCCGCATCTACGGGGGCTCCAATGAGGTCATGCGCGAACTCATTGCCCGGTCGATGTAGCGACGCTGTGAATGCAGACGTTGAGCAATTCGCTGCCTTGAAATCGCAGCGTTCCCAAATATTCTGGTCACGAAAGATCGACATGGCAGTAGCCGAAGGTATCGTCGGCGGCGCAGATCATCGAACCTTCGACGACGTCGGCCGACGGGTCGCGCTGATGGTACAGGGATTGCGCAGCATTGGTGTGAGAGAAGGCGATTGCGTTTGCATTTTGATGCGCAACGACATTGCCTTTCTCGAAGCAAGCTACGCGACCATGGTGCTGGGTGCTTAAGCGGTGCCAATCAATTGGCACTTCAAGCCGGACGAGGTCGAATGCATCGCATCTCATCGCACCTGCTGGCGCACTCGGCTGCGGCCGATGCGATGCGCGCGCGGGTGTATGGCTTAATTCCTATTGGGAAAAATTGAACCGCCGAAGCTGATCGATCAAACGCTGCAGGCGAAGTGGCGTTCAAGCCGACACTTCCGCCCGCCCGTTGTTGATTACGATCAGATCTCGCTGCTTCACCTTTGCGCGGAATGCGACCAAACCGTCGGCCTCTTTCCAAATCTCCGTTACGATCGTCTCACCAGGAAAGACGGGCGCGCTGAAGCGGACCTGCATTTTGCGCAACATCGCTGGATTATTTTGACAAACCGCATCGAGCAGCGCGCGGCAGACGATACCGAACGTGCAGAGCCCATGTAATATAGGCTTGTCGAAACCACCGCCCCGCGCGACCGCCGGATCGGCGTGCAGCGGGTTGTAGTCTCCGGAAAGCCGGTAGATCAGCGCGGCTTGCGGCAACGTGGTGATGCTGACGGTTTGATCAGGTAAGCGATCGGGCAACGGGTGTGGTGTTGGCAGCGGGCCCGACGGGCCACCAAAACCGCCATCGCCTCTGAGCATTGTCGTCGATGTCAATCGACAGAGCAGGTCGCCCGACGATTTCTCGACGACATCACGCTCTGACAAAAGTACGGCGCCTTTGTCTTTACCCTTGTCGAACAAACCCGTCACGCGAGACCGGCCGATGACGGTCGCCGCCGTCGGCAACGGCTTGAAAACTTCAATCCCTTGCTCGCCATGCAGGACTTTCTTCCAATCGGCCCCGGTCCGAGGATCGCCAAGCCAGAAGCCGGGATAGCCGAGCACCACCGCCATCGACGGCAATGCCTGCAACTTGTCCTCGTAGACGAACCGGAGTTGTTTTTCGTCCATCGGATCGGCACCATAGCCCAGGCCGAGCGCGTAAAGCATCGTGTCTCGAGGGGTGTAGGTGTGCTCGATCTCGCCGATCGGCCATCGCCGCAAAAGTTCGGGATCGATCGGCATCGCGCGAATTTCCTTTGTGCCCTCAGAGGCAAAAATTGCCATGCCGAAGGCAATCTGGCAATATGCGGAAACGAGTTTCGCAATTATTTGAGATCGCGGAGGAGGGGTTCTAGAGCGCGAACTCGCGCCGCCGCATTCGGTGCCGAAGCAGGGATTATGTGATGGACCGCAAATCGCGCCGGCCGGAAGTAACAGAGCGTGCTCCGGTCAATAAGGATAAGGCTGCTGCCTTACGCACAGCGAAACCGACCGGTCGCTCACCCAAGGCCGTAGTGGATGAGCGCACGGCAAAAAAGAGTGCTCGTCTGGTGTTACAGCGCGCTTCGCGCCGTCCGCGCGCGCGGGACGCAGACGAAGATGTGGCAGACGCTGGTAGCCGGCTGTTCGTTACGGCACTCGCGCGTGGCCTCGATGTTCTGAGCGCGTTTCGAGCGGGCGATGGTGCGCTGGGTAATTTGGAACTCGCCAAGCGGACGGAACTGCCGAAGCCGACCATCTCGCGCATTACCCACACCCTGACCCAGTTGGGTTATCTCGCATACGATAGCAGGTCGGGAACCTACGAGTTGGGTGGGCGCACGCTGGCGCTGAGTTATGCGGCACTTGCCAATCTCGATATCCGGAAAGTGGCGCGGCCGGTCATGCAGAAACTTGCGGAGACATATAATCTGCATATCGCGCTCGGCATTCGCGATAAGCACATGATGCTGAATATCGAAACGTGCGAGGGACATGGCCTGGTCGGATTACGGCTTGCGCCGGGTTCACGCGTTCCGATCGCCATTACGGCCATCGGCAAGGCTTATCTCACGGCGATTTCTGGCGAGGAGCGTGATCGCATCATGGATACGCTCAGGCGACAGTACGGCGACGACTGGCCGTTGATCAGGCGCTCTGTGGAAACATCTTTGCTGGATGTTGGGGAGCGCGGCTTTTGCGTCTCCATGGGAGAATGGCGCAAAGATATAAACGCGGTCGGCGCGCCGATTGCGGCAACCGGTGGCGGGGCCATCTATGCACTCAGCCTCGGTGGACCGGCCTATCTCGTGTCGCAGGAGCAGGTCGATCAGGAAATCGGGCCGGCGCTTGCTGCCGCGGCAATTTCAATCGGCGCGTCGCTGGGGAAACCAAAAGCTTAACGGTGCTGCGCGATTGAAGGCTGTCGTGATTCGAGTGCCGTCGGTTTGCGTCGCGCTAGCGTGCGCTGCGAAACGGGGCACGAAGAGCCGTTTTGTTGATCTTGTTGACGCTCGACAACGGCAGCGCCTCGTCGCGGATTTCGACACTGCGCGGGCATTTATATCCGGCGATCAAGCCCCGGCAATGAGCGATAATATCCTCGATTTCCAGGGATGCCGACGGCCGGCGGACCACCACCGCATGAACCGTTTCCCCCCACCGCTCGTCAGGGATTCCAATCACCGCGCATTGCAGAACATCGGGATGGGCACAGACGGCGTTTTCAACCTCGATGGAATATACGTTCTCGCCGCCAGTGATGATCATGTCTTTGATACGATCGGCGATGTAGAGATAACCATCGGGTTCGAAGTAGCCGGAATCGCCGGTGTGCATCCAGCCATCGCGGACGGTTTGTGCGGTCAGATCGGGATTGTTCCAATAGCCCTGCATGACCATCGGGCCGCGCACCAAGATCTCCCCGATGCGGCCGTACGACAGCTCGTGGCCTTCCGCATCCACAACTTTGACCTCGGCAGACGTTATGGGCCGGCCTGCCGAACGCAACCGTCGCCTCGGCGCGTCGGGCAGATGATCCTCTGGCCCGAGGATGGTCGCGACCGGAGACAACTCCGTCATGCCATATGATTGAGAGAAGCGAACGGTGGGAAAGCGGCGGAGACACTCCGTCAGCAGCGTTTCCGGCATCGGCGACGCGCCGTATGTGATCATGCGAAGGCTCGACAGATCGTAGCGATCGAGGTCGGTATGCTGCAAAATCATCGAGAGCATGGTGGGTACAAACGTTGCCACGGTGACCTTGTCACGGGCGATAGCGTCGAGCACGTCGCTGGGTGCGAAACGCGGTATGACGACATGCTTGCCGCCGACAACGGCGGTTGTGTAAACCCTGGCACCAGCAGCCAGATGGAAAAGCGGACCCGCGTGCAGGCTGACCAGATTTTCGTCGAACCCGAGGCGCGCTGCCGTCACGACCGCGTTAGCCCATAGATTGGCATGGCTGAGCATCACGCCCTTGGAGCGTCCTGTGGTTCCGCCGGTGTAAAAAAGACATGCCAGATCGTCGCCTTTACGCATCGCGTCATCGATCGGCCGGGCTGCCGCCAGTGCACTTTCATAGGAGATGAAATCAGTAGGAACGGGCTGCGGACCCGTATGCAACAGCGAGCGGATCGATGGCGCGGCAGCTTTGATCTCAGCACCGGCAGCGGCGAACGTCGCATCGACAATGAGACTTACGGGAGTGGCATCGCGCGCCTGATCGATCATCTCATGCAGCGAAAATCTTGAATTGATCGGCACGATGACGCCGCCGCCCCATAGGACTGCGAAGTAGAATTCGATATAGCTCTGTCCGTTGGCGGCCAGCATTGCCACCCGATCACCATCGGTCATGCCGAGGTCGCGAAGGACCGATGCGAGCCTCGCGACACGGTCAACGAAGCCTCGCCTGTCGAGGCGCACGTCACCACAAACCAGCATTTCGACGTCGCTGTTGGAGCGTACCGCTTTCCGAAGACCCATCGTGAGGTTCATCGCTTCCCCAAATATTGTCGGCTTTGACGGGCACCGTATATGCCGGCCACCGCATCCTCAATCTGCGAAACGGCGTTTCATTCCGATTGAAGTCGATTTACGTTCAGGGCGGCACCGGTATTCTGCATGCACACAACCTCAGAAACGCGAGGCACTCACGTGATCACCAACGACGCCAATGACCCCGTCATCGTCGAACATCATAACGATGTCGCGTTGATCCGGCTGAACCGGCCTGCCAATCGCAATGCGCTGGCGTTGGAAATCAAGGCGCAACTCGAAACCCGAGTTCCCGCCTTGATGCGCGATGATCGCGTGCGATGTCTGATCATCACCGGCACCGATACGTCATTTTGCGCTGGTGGCGATATCAGCAACATGTCCGATCGAAGCGCACCGGCGGTGCGAGCACGCATGTATCAAAGCTATGCCTGGGCGAAATGCATCCTGACCGGTGAAAAACCTGTCGTAGCAGCGGTCAATGGCGTTGCTGCGGGAGCCGGGTTCTCGCTCGCGCTGCTGTGTGACTTCGTTATTGTTTCAGACAAGGCATCGTTCCGCGCCGCGTTTCCAGCGCTCGGCGCCGTACCCGATCTAGGCTTGGCGCTGACATTGACACGGAGCGTCGGCACGTCGCGCGCCAAGGACATTCTACTGTCCAATCGCCGCATCGACCCAGCAGAAGCCGTGACCATGGGCATCGCGAAGTTGATGGTGCCTGCCGCCACTTTGATCGATGACGCGATGAAACTGGCTCGCGATCTCGCGGCGGGCCCAGCAACGTCGTTCGGCTTGACCAAAATGCTTGTTAACAATGCGTTTGGGCCCATCGATGATTTTCTCGGCATCGAGGCGATGGCGCAAGCAGTGGCCTTCGGTAGCCGGGAATTCGCCGAAGGCGTCGATGCCTTTCTCGGTAAGCGAAAGGCTGATTTCAAAAACAGCTAAAGAGCTAAGTGCAGCTTTGGGACTGTCGGATCAGCTTCGCCAAGACTTCGGCCACGTCCCCTATCCGGGCTGAAGCATTTTGCCATCAGTTCGGAAAATTTGGTGAGCCCGGTGGGGTACGATCCCACGACCCTCTGATTAAAAGTCAGATGCTCTACCACTGAGCTACAGGCCCTACCGGGGGCGTGAATACAAGGGATCGGCGGTATTGGCAAGCGCGCACACGCGATGCTCCGGCGACGGCCAGAGGTGGGATTTTGTTTGTCGATATTCTCGTCCGATGCACTGGTCCGGTGCGCTCGTCCAGTGTTCTTGGCGAGGGTTGGATCAGGATAGACGAGAACGCTGCACTATTTCAGAGTCTTTATAAAGCCGATGGCTTCGTCGAGGGCATCCGACGCGCTGTCGATAGTGAATGCGCGGCGGTCGATGTCGGTATCGAAACGGAGGCGCTCCGCACTTTCGGCGCAGCGGGCGAGACGCCAGGCGCCAATGCCACGGGCTGCACCTTTCAACGTGTGGGCCGCGTCATGCCACGCTTTCGCCGTCGCGGCGCTGCACAGGCGGTCCAAATAAAGTGGCGTATGGACCAAAAACAGGTCGAGGACTTCGCGCTCGAGAGGCTTGTCGCCCAAAGTAAAGCGGCCAAGGTACTGAAGATCTACCGGCTTGGTGCCCGAATCGGGGCGCGGGCGGCGGCGGCGGTCGTTGGGTGCCATCGTCGTTGCAGACGCCGTATCGGCCTGCGGAGGGGCGCCGGAGTCGGGTCGGGGCGTGTCGAGCAACATGGTCGGCCTCACGGCGAGCGATGGATTAGCGAAAGATGACCCAAGTATATCCAGCAAGCGCCTAAGCTGAGGTGAACAGAGAGCGTTAAGCAATTGCTGACTTATTCCGTTCAAGTGTACCCGTTTGAACGGGCCGCGCTTTCGGTGCTCTTGGTTTCGCCCTAAAGTCGACCTAGGTCAGCTATGGCTCCCGGGGACGTAGGCCCACGATAAGGCGTGGATTGGGGAGCGTCTGGACTGGCTTAACTGCGGTACGGGCCTATACTGCGAGGCTCAAGCAAGTCTGCGGCAAGGACTGTTGGATACCGGGGCATTGGATATCGGGGCATGGGGCAGGACACGTCCGTGAAGAAAAGTGCGCCAGGCCCTGCGGCGGGCGAGGGCGCTGCCGTGGCCCCGAGCCTGGCGAAGGCGTTGGCCACCGATGCGTCGTTTCCACCGGCTTGGCCCGCCAATGCGGCGACCGTCAGGGACGCCACTGCAAGCCCTCCAGGTGGCACTTCGCCCGCGCAGTCCGTGATACCGACGCACTCTGCGCAGACGCCGCAGCGTGTGCCGTCGCCGTTCGAGGCAGCGTTGTCCTCAGTGCCGATGTCTATGCCGCCATTGCCGAAGTCGTCGCCGGCGGTCGCAGGTAAGAGCGCCGCCGAAGCGGCTGCGGCATTCGCGCCAGCGGTTGTGGCGCCCGTCGTACCCGCCGTCAAAGGCGCCGACGCGGGGGATAGCTCTCAGCCGAGGCGTGCGGCCAAACGCCGGCCGGCCGGTCCGGCGCGCACGCAGCTTGCGGCAAACGACGACATTCCGACCATCGGGGCGCTGATCTACGCGCTCGAACAGAAGCCCTCGCAGCAGCCCTTCAAGATCGCCACCTATGTGAGTGCGGTTTGGGCCATGCTGGGTCTGGGATTTGGGTGGGGCATGCTGGCGCCGGAGTTCGCCAAGGCCGTCAGCATCGGCGAGGTGCTCGCGAAGCCGATGCTGCTGACGCTGTCGGCAACGGTGGTGCTGCCGATCGCGGTGTTCTGGTTCCTGGCGACGCTGGTGTGGCGTGCGCAGGAATTGAAGTTGATGTCATCGGCGATGACGGAGGTCGCGGTGCGGCTGGCCGAGCCCGACCGTGGTGCCGAGCAATCGGTATCGTCACTGGGGCAGGCCGTGCGCAAGCAGGTCAATTTCATGAACGATGCCGTGTCGCAGGCGATCGGCCGCGCCGGCGAACTGGAGGCGATGGTTCACAGCGAGGTGAGCAACCTCGAGCGCTCGTTCCAGGACAACGAACTGCGCATCCGCAAAGTGCTGGCGGAGTTGGCCAACGAGCGGACGCAGTTGGCGACGACCTCGACGGACATGCATACGACGCTGAGGGCCATGGGCGACGAAGTGCCGGCGCTGATCGAAAAGTTGAACGGGCAGCAGGGCAAGCTCGCGCGCATCATCGAAAGTGCCGGGCAGAATCTGATTGCGCTCGAGGGCTCGCTGCTCAAAGCGTCAGACAAGCTCGAAGGGTCGCTGGTCGTCGTATCGGACAAGATCGAGGGCAACCTGTTGCTCGCCTCGAACAAGATCGAAGGTACGATGCTCTCGGCGTCCGACAAGATCGAAGGGTCGCTGGCTGATCGCACCGGGCATCTGCAGCAGGTGCTGGACGAATATACCGGGGCGATCAATATGGCGCTGGGCAATCGCACCAGCGAAATGCAGGCGGTCTTTCACGACTACACGATGGCGCTCGATGCAACGCTGGCACAGCGCTCGAACGACATGAGCGACGTGCTAATGGCGCGCACGCAGCAACTCGACAGTGCGTTCGCGGAGCGCGTGCGGCTGTTCGACGACTCGATCATGCGGTCGACCTCGAACATCGACAGCGTTATCGGCGAGAAGGCGATTGCGTTGTCGTCGGCGATGGAAACGCACGCGCGTCAACTGGCGGATACGCTGGGACGGCAGTCGTCGGACATCGACGAGACGCTGATGCACGGGATCGATGCGGTGCGGCGTTCGAGCGAGAACATCACCAAGCAGTCGGTGAAGGCGATCGAGGGACTGTCGGGGCAGGCGGACATGCTGCGAAGCGTGTCGGAAAATCTGCTGACGCAGATCGGCGGCGTGACGAACCGATTCGAAAACCAAGGCCAATCGATCATGCGGGCGGCAAATGCGCTGGAGACGGCGAATTTCCGCATCGACAGCACGTTGAAGTCGCGGCATGCCGAGTTGAACGACACGCTGCACAAGCTGACCGGCAAGGCTGGCGAACTCGATGCGGTGATGCAGGGGTATTCGGCGAATATCGAAGGCTCGATGTCGGCTGCGGAAACGCGCGCGCGCAGCCTGACCAGCGAGCTCAGCAAGTCGGCTGAAACGCATGCGCGGACCACGCTCGCCGACATGGAGCGGATGCGGCACGAAACGGAGCAGCAGGCATCGCGGACGCTGAGCGACATGCACAACCAGTTCTCGACCGTCGGCCGCGAGATGAGCCAGCAGATGGGGACGCTGTCGTCGCGTTTGAGCGAAACAAGCGAGGATCTGCGGCAAAAAACGCAACGCGCGGCGGCTGAATTGCAGGCCGAACAAGAGCGGCTGCGGGCCGAGGCCGAGCGCATTCCAGCCGCGACGCGCGAGAGCACGGACGCGATGCGGCGTGTCCTGCAAGAGCAGATCAGAGCGCTGGATCAATTGACGAGCCTGTCGAACCGCGAAACGGTGCGGCGCGACGTGATGCCGCCGACGGCTGCGGGTGGACCGGGCGTTGCGCGTCCTCAGACCGCGCTGCCATCGCCAGCGTCGCTTGCTGCGGCATGGATGGATCAGGCGCGAGCCGAACAGGCACGGGTTGCTGGCGACCCAACACCGCGACCCGCGTCATATCAGGGTGCGCCGGGTTCCGGTTACCCGCCGTCCGCACAGCAGATGCAGCCGCCTCCGCAGCATCTGCAGCCGCAACAGCATCTGCAGCCGCAGCAGCATTTGCAGCCACAGCAGCACTCTCAGCCGCAGCAGCCGATGTATGCGCCGCACGAGGCACCGGGTGAATTACCGGCTGCAGGTGCGTACGGATTGCCTGCGCAGCCGGGTGGTCGATGGTCGTTGGGAGATCTGTTGTCGCGTGCGTCGGCGGACGTAAATCCGCAGAACGGCCCAACGGTGGCGGCGATACCCGAACCTGGTCCGCATTCGGCGCCGGCCGCTCCGATCAATCTCGAAATTATCGCCAGTGCACTCGATCCCGATACGGCCGCTGCAATCTGGTCGCGGTATCGGGCGGGGCAGCGAGGCATCATGGTGCGGAGCATCTATTCGCAGGACGGGCGCTCCACCTTCGACGAGGTCGTGCGCCGCTATGCGAACGAAGCGACGTTCCATGGGACGGTCGACAAGTTTCTGGCGGATTTCGAGCGGTTGCTGCGCGAAAGCGAAATGCGCGATGCCAGCGGGCGCACCGTGGAAGGCCATCTAGCGTCGCCCAGTGGGCGGACGTATCTGTTCCTTGCGCATGCAGCGGGGCGGTTAAACTGAGCCTTGGTGCCGTTCGCCGCCAATGAAGCGACACGGGGATAAAGCCGCATTTCCTTCATCGCGACGCTGGAATGACAAATTCTGCAGGCCCTCTGTTCCAGCGGTAACTGCAACGGCGTTCGCGTCGCGGTCTGATAAATCCCACGTTCAGATAGCGGACGACATAGTCGGCAGATCAGCCGCTGATGCGCGCTTCCACAGAGGGACAGACCAATGTGCCGTTGGGTTGCCTACCAAGGAGAGCCGGTTTTCCTCGAGGAATTCGTGTCGCGGCCGTGCCAGAGTCTGGTGGCGCAAAGTCGCCAGTGCAAGGAAGCCAAGACGGAAGTGAATGCCGATGGCTTCGGTCTCGGTTGGTATGGCGACCGAGCGAAGCCAGGCATTTTTCGAGATATCCGGCCGGCGTGGAGCGACGAGAATTTACTGTCGCTGGCGCATCAGATTCAATCGCGACTGTTTTTTGCGCACGTGCGGGCGTCAACCGGGACGGCCACAACTCGCGCCAACTGCCATCCGTTTACACATGGCCCATGGCTATTCATGCACAACGGGCAGATCGGCGGATACGATCGCATTCGCCGTCGCATCGATACCGCACTGCCGGACGATCTGTTCACTCATCGCGCGGGTACGACTGACAGCGAGGCGATTTTCTTGCTGATGCTGGCGATGGGGCTCGAGTCCGATCCCCGCGGTGCCGTGGAGCGGACGCTGGCGATGGTGGAAGAGGAGATGCGGCGCTCGCAGATCAAAGAGCCGCTGCGGTTCACCGCCGCGTTTACGGATGGGCAAACGCTGTATGCGGTGCGCTATGCCTCCGACCGTCAACCGCCGACGCTCTATACGCGCGTCTGCAGTGAAGTCGGCGGTACGCTCGTGGTGTCGGAGCCCTTAGACCATGGGCAGAAGGGCTGGACGGCGGTGCCCGCCCAGAGCTTCGTCACGGTGAGCGCCGGCAAAGTAGCCATTGCGCCGTTCGATCAAGAGTTGGTGGCGGCTTGAGATGGCGGAAGCTGAGCTGAAAAAAAATTGCGCCGCCGCCGTGTTAGAGGCAGCGACGCAATCTTATTGCGACGGAGGTTAATTTCTTTTCGGCGTCTCAGTCGATTTTTCGGTTGCGGTCGATGCAGGATACCCCGGCAAATCCGACTTTTCCGTCGCCGTGGACGCCGGATAGCCAGGAAGATCGGACTTCTCTGTTGCAGTCGATGGTGGATAACCGGGAACGTCGGATTTCTCGGTCGCAGTCCAAGGCGATACGCTAT
This sequence comes from Hyphomicrobiaceae bacterium, assembly GCA_031365465.1. Lineage (GTDB taxonomy): Bacteria > Pseudomonadota > Alphaproteobacteria > Rhizobiales > Hyphomicrobiaceae > JABFRJ01. Next base: position 20,383 of record JANLYD010000298.1, on the reverse strand, counting down.
TGGATTGCGCAAAGCCAACCGCAGTCGAAGCTAACAACGAAATCGCTGCGAGTGGCGCAAGAATTTTTTTCATATCTGAATTCCTTCTCAATCGTGCATGTCAGAGATGACAGACGATGTGCTGACAGAACTGTGCAAATTGCCATCGGTTCCATCGCGAGATACGGCGCACAATCACAAACTTTTGAAAATGCCACGCAACCCCCATATCCCGGATGCTCGTATGATTTGCGAGGTGATATTGCGGCCAGGAGATTGAGACGATGCGGTTCCCGAAACTCGCTGCCGTAATCGGAACTATGGCGGTTCTCGCAAGCGCAACTTTGGTTTGGAAGACTTACGGGCCGAATTGGTTCGTTCGAGACGTAAATTTCATATCGTTCGCACCGATGCTTCAAAACGTATTGCCGGCTGTCGTCAGTATCAAAGCGTCGGGTACGCGCAAACTTCCCGTGCCTTTGGCCCAACTTTCGAGCGATGGTCAGGTCAATGACCCCGTTTTTGCGGCGGGTAGCGAAGAGATGACGACGGCTGGCGGCTCTGGCTCGATCATCGACGCTAAACGCGGGCTGATTTACACCAACGCGCATGTGGTGAAAAATTCGATGGAAGTTGTCGTCAAACTCGCCAACGGCCGGGAGGTTGCGGGGCGTGTGCTGGGTGCTGATGCCGGAACCGATGTGGCGGTCGTCCAGATCGAAGCCAAGAATCTGACCGCGCTACCGTTCGGCAATTCCGACAAGCTGCGTGTGGGCGATTTCATTGTGATTGCGGGAAGTCCATATGGACTGGCGGGAACTGCAAAGATGGGCATGGTGAGTGCGCTCATGCGTTCAGATGTTGCGCCAGAAATATTTGAAAGTTTCATTCAAATCGACGCGGTCATAAATCCCGGTAATTCGGGCGGTGCGATGGTGACTACGCGCGGGGAACTGGCGGGCGTGGTTGCCGCTTCGATCGGTAACGCCGGCGAAACTTCGATCGGTTTTGTCATTCCGATAAACATGGCGCGATCCATCGCCGATCAGATTGTCGCGGGCGGAGTGGTTCGCCGGGGCGGCATCGGGTTCGCTGTTCAACCGCTATCGCCCGAAATTGTCAAAAATCACAATCTGCCGTTCGCCAAAGGTGCCGTGATCATGGCTATCGCGCCAAATTCGGCGGCGTCGAAAACAGAATTCACGGAATGGGACGTGATCGTCGGCGTCAATGGCCGGCCAATCGAGGGCGCTTCGGATTATCTAGCCAGGATCGCGTCAATTCCCATAGGCAAGCCTGTTGCGTTGGAGATCTATTCGAAAGGCCGCGTCAAAAAACTCAAAGTTGTGATCGACGATCTCAACGTCGCGCCAACACCGATGCCGGTGCCGGGCGATTTGAAAGCCTTGGCCGGGCTGACGCTCGGAATGCTGCTACCCGGCGTGGCTGAGTATGGGATGCTGCGTGGCGTGCGTGTTCTGTCGGTGGCCGAGAATTCGCCTGCGGCGCTGATCGGCCTCGCGATGGGTGACATCATCACCAAGGTTGGCGACACGGTGATTGCGACGCCGGAAGATGCCTTCGCGGCAATGCGCTCGAAAAGCGGATCGTTTCGGGTGGATGTCAGTCGCCGCGGACAGCCTGCGTTCGTAGACGTGGCGCCGTGATCGGCCAGTCATTCGAGGCCGATGGGAGGCCGATGGGGACAGGCACCTGAACGGTGCGTCGCGAGGCTTGCCGCGATGCGCCGATAGCATACACCGTTCAGGTGCCTGTCCCCAGACACATCGCCTGCCTCACGACCAAAATCCACACCGGCTTCGGCCGTGTGGATTTACCCAGGGAAGTGCGTGATTGCTTCCGTTGGACCGGCTTTGTCTTCAGAACGACCATCTTAAATCTGACGCGACGCCATATCCGGCACCGCTTCTCGATATTCGTGATCACGACGTTTTCGGATCTCTCCTCGGACGTCGCTGCTTAGACTTTTCTCAGTCCTCGCGCCGATCTGACACGGCTCCCGGGTCGCAGATGCTCAACGCTCGGCTGCCGCCGCCTGATGACAACGGAATGCAAAAATGAATAGCACAACCCGTCGCGGGCTGCACGTAAGGTGCTGAAATAGCTAACGACAATCGAATCTAGGTTAATGAGATCGCATGCCTTTTGATGCCGCTATGTCGATATGCGATCTTGCGCGGTGTGCCCGCAACCGCGGACGATCCCGAATATTTCCCGCGTAAAGACGCGACAAATTCCGGGATGACGATTGCGTGAAGAGTTGGGCGGCGGCGTGCGTTACGCGGCGCCGGCTTGGGCGGCGGAGCTGCGTTCGTAGCGCTTGCGCTCGTTCGGATCGAGGTAGCGCTTGCGTAGCCGGATGGACTTCGGCGTGATCTCGACCAGTTCGTCGTCCTGGATGTAGCTCATCGCCTTCTCCAGGCTCATGCGGATCGGCGGCGTCAGGATCTCGTTCTCGTCCTTGCCGGCGGCACGGACGTTCGTCAGCTTCTTGCCTTCGACGACGTTGACGACGAGATCGTTGTTGCGGCTGTGCTGGCCGATGATCATGCCTTCGTAGACACGGGTCTGCGGGTCGATGATCATCAGGCCGCGATCCTGCAGCTTGAACATCGAGTAAAGAGTGGACTCGCCCTGCGCGTTCGAGATCAGAACGCCGTTGATGCGGCGGGGAATGTCGCCGCGATGGGGCGCGTAGTCGTAGAAGAGGCGGTTCATGACAGCGGTGCCGCGCGTGTCGGTGAGCAACTCGCCCTGGTAGCCGATGAGGCCGCGCGTCGGCACGTGGAACACCAGGCGATTGCGGCCACCGCCGGACGGGCGCATCTCCTTGAGCTCGCCCTTGCGCTCGGACAATTTCTGCACGACGACGCCGGAATGCTGCTCGTCGACGTCGATGATGACTTCCTCGATCGGTTCCATGCGCTGCTTGGTGACATCGTCGATCTTCATGACGACCTGCGGACGCGAGACGGTCAGTTCAAAGCCCTCGCGGCGCATGTTCTCGATCAGAATGCCCAACTGCAACTCGCCCCGGCCGGCGACCTCATAGGAGTCGCTACCCGTGCTTTCGGTGATGCGGATGGCGACGTTGCGCTCGGCTTCTTTCATGAGGCGGTCACGGATGACACGGCTTTGCACCTTGTCGCCCTCCTGACCGACGAATGGGCCGTCGTTGATGCGGAACATCATGGCCAGCGTCGGCGGATCGATAGGCTGTGCCTGGATCGGCTCGGTCACCGACGGATCGCACAACGTATCGGCGACGGTGGATTCGGTGATGCCGGCGATGGCAATGATGTCGCCTGCGAAGGCTTCGTCGATGGCGGTGCGCTCGAGGCCTCGGAAGGCCAGGACTTTGGTTACGCGCTGGGTCTCGATGATCGAGCCGTCGCGGCGCAGTGCCTTAATGGTCTGGCCGGGCTTGACCGAACCGGACCAGATGCGGCCGGTCAGAATGCGGCCGAGATACGGGTCGGCTTCGAGCGTGGTCGCCAGCATCACGAACGCGCCGTCGTGGGCGATAGGTTCGGGCACGTGGCTGATGATGAGATCGAACAGCGGGGTCAGATCGCCCTTGGGGCCCTTGGGGTCGGTCGCCATCCAGCCGTCACGGCCCGAACCATAAAGCGTCGGGAAATCGAGCTGCTCGGGCGTCGCGTCGAGGCCGTCGAACAGGTCGAAAATTTCGTTCAGCACCGCGTCGTGGCGCTCGTCGGGACGGTCGATCTTGTTGATGACGACGATGGGGCGGAGGCCGAGCTTGAGCGCCTTGGACAGCACGAACTTGGTTTGCGGCAGCGGGCCCTCGGACGCGTCGCACAGCAACACGACGCCATCGACCATGTTGAGGATGCGTTCGACTTCGCCGCCGAAGTCGGCGTGGCCCGGAGTATCGACGATGTTGATGCGCATGTCGCCGTGCAGAACCGACGTGCACTTGGCCAGAATGGTGATCCCGCGCTCGCGCTCGAGATCGTTTGAATCCATCGCCTGCTTCTCGACCTTCTGGTTCTCGCGGAAGGCGCCAGACTGTTTCAGCAGGGCATCGACGAGGGTCGTCTTGCCATGGTCGACGTGCGCGATAATCGCGATGTTGCGCATTTTCATGGGAGGCACAAACCTTTGATGCAATAGGCCTAAGTCGCACCACTTGAACAAGCGGGCGTGGCGCGCAGAAAAGCGTCCGGGCCTGGATTGGCGCGGGACTAGCACAGAAGGGCGACGGTGGCCAGCGTGGAGGACCTTTTGTCTTGTTTGCCGCTCGGCGCTCGTGCCCATCGTGATGCGCTGGTCGCTCATCGTAGGGGTGGAGGCGGCGGCGTGGGTGAGTGTGGCTTGTTAGGCGATTGTGTCGCGCTGGTCGCGCAGCTTGTTTCTCGCTCGGCGCTTGAGCCCATCACCGTTCGCTGGTCGCGCACGGTAGGGGTGGAGGCGGCTAGGGTAGAGGGGGCGGAGATGTGGGTGGGTGTGTGTTGGGGCGGGTAGCGGTTTGCACGATCCTTGCTGAGGTGTGCTCGAGAGGCCGGCTGTGTGCCGGAACGAAACGCAGCGGGAAACGCAAAATGTTTGAACGCAACAGGTCCGACTTGCAGGAGAAGATGTCGGTTGCGGTACGTCTGCTGCTCGATGACGGAAGCACGGTCGCGGGCAAACTTCATGTCCCCGCATCTCGCAGCGTGTTCGAGGTGCTGAATGGTCCGGCGCTGTTCGTCGAGTTCGAGCCCTACGAGGACGAGCGCAAATTCGTCGCCAAGGCGGCGATCAAGGCGGTGACGCTGCTGGCCGGTTCGCGGCCGATCGAACTGACGCAGAAGGCGCGTGACATGGACGGGTTCGATCCCCATGTCGTGCTGGGCGTCACGGTTGGGGCGGCCTGGGACGACGTGCGGGCGGCATATCTTTCGCGTGCCAAAACATATCATCCGGATCGGATCCAGATGGCCGATTTGCCCCAGGAAGTGACGGCGTACATGACCGCGATGTCGCGTCGCGTGAATGCAGCGTACGGGGCGCTGGAGGTGGCGCACCAGGCGCGGCGTGCAGTGCCGAAGCGACAGCCCGAGGCCGTGTTCGTGTCGAACGGGCGGCACTGAGAGCCAGGTGCCGAAGCGCACTTTGATTTGCGATACCTGCACCGTGCTGAATTAACTGTGCGTCCGGTTGCATGCGCCGTGCCGCCGGAAAAGTGCTATAGACCCGTGCACGCATTTTTGCGGCAGGACCTTTAAGGGTTCTGTCGGGGATCTGTCGCAAACGTGATGACGGCAGTTTTTAAGAGCGTGGGGCGCCGCACCGTTCCCGAATCCCACCGGCGCATGCGTCGCGCGGAGTTCGGAAGCTGCGAGGCCCGACGGAAGATCAGCGGGATCGGCTCAGCTACGGTAATCCTGAATGCGGGTCGCGCGCAGCCCGGGAAGGCCGTGGCGATCGATGGACCGTTGCCAAGACAGGAATTCATCGACCGTCAATTTGTAACGATCGCAAGCCTCCTCGAGGCTCAACAGGCCGCCGCGAACGGCCGCCACGACTTCAGCCTTGCGCCGGATGACCCAGCGTTTGGTATCGGTCGGAGGAAGGTCGGCGATGGTCAGCGGACTGCCATCGGGACCCATAACATAACGTACGCGTGCTCTGAACTGTTGTTCGGTCATGATACTCATTACACTCTGTTGACCAGCCCACAGACTAAGTGAACACCATTAAGATCAACCTAAACAAGAGAGTAAATGGTTCCGTTACCATTGCGTCGTGTTTTGTTGACTTCGTGGTTAACACCAACGCATCTTCATGTGTCGGGTTCGAAAAAATGTTGTCGGACTTGAGTTTGTGCCGGTTCGATAACGTCGGGAAGACATGATTAAGATGCGGATGGGAGTTGTGTTATTCAACCCTGTTCCAAGCAAGGCGCGGGCCAACTTGCACTCAAATTCGCAATGTGATGATTTTTCATGCCAAAATGGCAATTACCCTAAACAAGTTGCTACCGGGATGGGCGACCGGTAAGGAAAGGCTCGATTGCCGGCCGGGTGCCGACAGCGGCGGGCGTCGGCGGCAGTGCCCGGCAAAATGGACGACTACAAAAAGCCCATGGGATACACTTTGACACCAGCCACACCAGCCGCGACAGCAACCGATAGGGCCGTCGACAGCGGCGTCACTGTGCAGTCAAGTGCGAATGGCGCGACGCTGATGGCGCACGCAATGGACCGCGTTCGCGCGGCGATGGCGGGCTTCCGCCCTGGGGCGCGGATCGTGGTGGCGATGTCGGGCGGCGTCGACAGTTCGGCTGCGGCCGCGCTGCTCAAGCACGCCGGATTCGACGTGATCGGCGTGACGATGCAACTCTATGACCATGGCGCGGCGACGGGGCGCACGGGTAGTTGCTGCGCGGGTCAGGATATCCACGATGCGCGGCAGGTGGCCGCAACGCTGGATATTCCGCACTATGTGCTGGATTACGAAAAGCGGTTCCGCGACCGCGTGATTACCCCGTTCATCGAGTCTTACCGGGCGGGTGAGACGCCGATCCCCTGTGCCGCCTGCAACAGCGATCTCAAGTTCGGCGAGTTGCTGGACATGGCGACGACGCTAGGCGCCGATGCTTTGGCGACCGGACATTACGTGCAGCGCGCCGAGAGCGCGGATGGGCCAATGCTGCGGCGGGCGCGCGATCAGGCGAGAGATCAGAGTTACTTCCTGTTCGGCACGACGCCCGAGCAATTGTCGCGGCTGGCATTTCCGATCGGCGGACTGGATAAGCCGGAGGTGCGTGCGCTGGCTGTGGCGATGGGCATTCCGGTGGCGGGAAAAGCCGACAGTCAGGACATCTGCTTCGTGCCGAAGGGCAACTACGCCGACATGATCGAGAAGCTGCATCCGGGCGCCGGGGAGCCGGGCGAAATCGTGCACGTCGATGGCCGGGTCCTGGGACCTCACAACGGTATCATTCATTTTACGGTCGGCCAGCGCAAAGGGCTGGGGATTGCGGCAGCGGAGCCACTGTTCGTCTTACGCCTCGATGTGCCCCGGCGACGCGTCATCGTCGGTCCGCGCGCCAAACTCGGGGTCGATCGCATTTATCTGCGCGATCTCAATTGGCTCGGTGACACGGATGTGAATTCGTCCGAGCAGCCCATCGCTTTGTGGGTACGGTTGCGGTCGAGCCAGGGATTGCGACGCGCGCTGCTGTCACGTTCCGTTGACGCAACAAGTGTGTTACTTGCCGAACCGGAACACGGCATTTCCGCTGGCCAAGGCTGCGTGTTCTATGACAGTGATGCTCCGGAAAGCAGAATTCTCGGGGGGGGATGGATCGCTCGCTCGGAGTTGGAGGGCGGCTGACGTTGAGTTCAGCCGCGGCGGGCAGACAAATAAAGCCGGAGACAAAAAGTTGCCGAAGAGTTGTGTGAGTGGCGCAATCGCGTTCCCGGCGCAGACCCGGCCGAACATTCGGCGCTGCTTCATTCTTGCAGCGCGTGACTGACAAACGACACGATAGAACAAGCATACACTACCAACCAACGACTGGGAGAGCGTAGACGATGGGTTCGATGTTGCGTGCGCCGGATCGGAAGCCGGGACAGTTCATCCGCTCGAACGGCGGCTCTGCCGCTGTTCAGATGGACGAAGCTGCCGTCAAGAGTGCATACCGCCGATGGGCGCCCGTCTACGACCACACGTTCGGCCGCGTCGCTGGCGAAGGCCGCAAGCACGCTGTCGAAATCATCAATCAGTCGTCCGGACGGGTTCTCGAGGTTGGAGTCGGCACGGGATTGTCGTTGCCCGAATTCAAATCGTCGTTGGACATCGTCGGCATCGACCTGTCGCCAGAAATGCTCGAAAAGGCGCGCGAACGGGTGGCCGAAGAGGGCCTGGAAAACGTGCAGGGTCTCTATGAGATGGACGCGAGCAACCTGAAGTTCGAAGACAACAGCTTCGATACGGTCGTTGCGATGTATGTGATGACGGTGGTGCCGGAGCCGGACAAGGTGATGCGCGAATTGGCGCGCACGTGCAAACCCGGCGGCGAAGTGATGCTGGTCAATCATTTCTCGACCGAAGAAGGGGTGCGCGGCTGGGTCGAGCGGCGGATGGCGCCATTCGGCGACAAGCTGGGATGGCATCCCGTGTTCGATACCGACCGGGTCATGATCTGCCCGGAATTGCAGCTGTTTGAAAAGCGTGCGCTGCGTCCTTGGGGCATCTTCACGATGATGCGATTTCGTAAGGCACTGACCGCTGTTTGATTGAAGCAGTTCTCGTCTGAAGCAGGTGTAAGGCGTCGTCGAATTGCCATCGGCGGCGTCTATTGATTTTGCGGTCCCGGTCGAATTTTTCTGGAGCAGCTCCCTTGAAGACGATTTCGCTTGCCGCCGTGCTGGTCTGCGCGGCCCCCATCGCAGCGTTCGCGCAGGGTGCTGCGGCGCCCAAAGCGGATCCGGCGAACACGCTGGTGATCGAGTTGAAGACCGGCAAAGTGCTGATCGGGCTAAGGCCGGATCTGGCACCGAAGCACGTCGAGCGCGTCAAGCGGCTGGCGAAGGAAGGCTTTTATAACGGGCTGAAGTTCCATCGCGTGATCAACGGCTTCATGGCACAGACCGGCGATCCCACGGGCACGGGCATGAGCGGATCAAAATACGGCAACGTTCCGGCGGAGTTCACCAAGGAGCCGTTCGTGCGGGGAACCGTGGGCGCGGCGCGGGCGGCAAGCCCCGACTCGGCCAACAGCCAGTTCTTCATCTGCTTCACCGATCAGGGCTGCGGCAGCCTGACCGGCCAGTATACAGTGTGGGGCAAGGTCATCGACGGCATGCCGAACGTCGACCAGATCGTACGCGGCGAGCCGCCTCCCCAGCCCGACGTGATGCAGAAAGTCTATTTGCAGAGCGATCAGAAGTAAGATCTCAGGTCGTTTTCCGCTTCGATGATCGCGGGCCGAGTTGGACCAGCAGCACGGCAGTCATGATCAAGGCTGCGCCTACCCATGCCAACAGTGGCAACCGTTCGCCGAGCAGCAACGCGCCGGCGAGCGCTGCGAACAGGCTCTCTGTGCTGATGATGACGGCGGCCTCGGAGGCTGGCGCATGGCGCAGCGCCATCGTCAGCAACGTGAAGGTCAAGGCGCTCGACAGCACGCCGACATAGAGGATCTCGCCTGCGGCGGCATAAAGCGCTGCGAGCGACACGGTCTCGAACATGAAAGCGCCGCACGCCGCAAGCACGGCAACGACGGCGAACTGCAGTCCGGTGAACAAGATGGGGCGGTTGAAGCCTGCGCCGCGTTCGCTGAGGATGACGTGCAGCGCCCAAGCGACGGCGGAAGCTGCGATGAGCCAGTCGCCGCCGGAGAGTGCGGTGATCGCGCCGCCGCCGAGCATCCAGGTGCCGACAGCCGACATGACAATGGCGGGACCGATGACGGCGCTGGGCCGTGTCCCGCGTATCCAATAGGCGAGCGGCGGGGTGAGGACGACGTAGAGAGCGGTCAGAAATCCTCCGTTCGTGGCGGTAGCCGTCACCAAGCCGGTCTGCTGGAGCGCTGCGCCCGTGAAGAACGCAAGTCCGGCCGCTACTCCGGCACGCAGCAAACCGCGAGGCCAACCGACAGCCATCGACATGTCGGGGCGCAACGCCTGCCGGCGGTGCAGGATATAAGCGAGCGGCAACAGCACGGCTGCGGCGATACCGCCTCGGGCGGCAATGAAGGTGAGCGGGCCGAGCGACGACATGGCCGTCTTCTGGAAAACGAAGGCCAAGCCCCAGATGGCTGCCGCAAACAACAACAGCAGGTCGGCACGCAGGCGTGTCATTCAAAGATTCCGGGGTGAGATGACGTGCGGAATTGCATTTTGTAATTCGAGCTGACCGGATACCATGGGAGACGAGGCGGTCGACGAAAAACGTGGTATCTGGTTCGCGGCGGATCTGGGGGAGTTGGTCATTGAAGCCGGGACCACCGACGACCACGACAGATGCCCGCACGTTTTGGGGGGCGGACGAAACCTCGCTCGCCGTTCGAACGGATTGGTCAGCCGTCACTCATTCCGCGTCACACGCTATGTCATATGCGCCGCCACCGTCGTTCGATGCCGAGCTGGGCCAGATTTTCATCCGGATGCGCACGCTGCTCGGCATCAATCTGTGGGACATGGCGCGAGCCGTCGGGGGGGAGCCGACGGTGATCGCCAATCTGGAAGCCGGCGCGCTCGATGCCTTGCCGCCATGGCCGGAATTGACGCGGCTGGTCGACAACTATGCGCGTCTGACCGGTGTCGATCCGCAGCCGATATTGTCGCGGCTGCTCAGATCGCAGCCGCAGGCTGTCAACGCCGCGCCGCCGCCCGTGCCGGAGGTCGAGTTCCACCCGACGACGCCATGGCCGATGGAAACACATGCAAGCGCCTATCCCGCGCGTCACACGCAAGTGATGCTGCCAGCCGTGCAGCACGCGCCAGCCCAACAGCCCGTGCAGCTGCAGGCGGCGGTCACGGCAGACGTCGTAAGTGAAAGATCGCGACGCCGGATTCCGGACGGGGCACGCAGCGTCGTGCATTCGGCGGCGCTGGCTGACGTCGCCGAAGTGGTGCCGCCGGTGGCGCGGCCGCGCCGGGCCGAACGGGCGGCTAAATTTGCGATGCCGTCCTGGCGGTTGAAGCGACCAAAGCTGCGACGACTGCCAAAGGTGGGCCGGCAGATTCTTATTCCGTTGTTGATGCTGGCGGGCGTGATTTGCATTGTCGCGACGGCGCGGTTCTCTCCGGGCGTGCTGTACAGTGTAATAGGTCCGCTGCCGGCGTTGATGGCCGAGCCGTTGCGGCATGGCGTCGACGCGCTGGTTGCCGGTGTCGCGCCGGTGCGCGAGGGGTTGACGTGGATCGATGTCGATCCAAGTTTGCGTCGTGGTGACAAATTGCGCCAACGCGGCCGTTAGCGTAGGGGTTGCGACGTACTCGTGCCGCCACGATCGTGTTGGCGATCCCGCACTATTTTTCTCCTGAAATCGAGCCGCTTGACCCGATGACGTCCGTTCCCGCAGCTAAACTCGATCGGCTGGTATCGCGCTGGCAGTCCATTCAGGGCGAACTCAACAGCGGGGTCGAGCAGCAGCGCTTCGTCGAACTTTCGAAAGAATTCGCCGACCTCAATCCGGTGGTCGAAACCATCAACGAACTGCGCCGCATCGATGCCGAAGTGGCATCGATGCGGGCGATGGCGCACGGCAAAGATGCAGACTTGGCCGGGTTGGCCGCCGCCGAATTGCCTGAACTCGAAGCCAAGCTCGCGCGGCTCGAGACGGACTTGCAAGTGCATTTGCTGCCCAAGGATGCGGCCGACGAAAAGAGCGCCATCATCGAAGTTCGCGCGGGCACTGGGGGGGACGAAGCGGCTCTGTTCGCGGCGGACCTGTTCCGCATGTACGTGCGCTATGCCGAGCTGCACGGCTGGAAAACGGAGATCATCAGCGAGAGCGAAAGCGCGCTGGGCGGTTATAAGGAAGTGGTGGCGTCGATCACCGGCAAGGGTGTGTTTGCCAAATTGAAATTCGAATCCGGCGTGCATCGCGTGCAGCGGGTGCCGGCGACCGAAGCATCGGGCCGTATCCATACGTCGGCGGCGACCGTGGCGGTGCTGCCGGAAGCCGAGGAGGTCGATCTGGTGATCCGGCCCGAAGATTTGCGGATCGATACGATGCGGGCGGGCGGCGCGGGTGGACAGCACGTCAACAAAACCGAATCTGCGGTGCGGATCGTGCACATACCGACGGGTCTGATGGTGGTGTCGATGGAGAAATCGCAACATCAGAACCGGCGGCTCGCGATGCAGGTGCTGCGCTCGCGGCTGTACGAACTTGAGCGACAGCGGACGGCTGACGAGCGGGCGGCGCAGCGCAAGGATCAGGTGGGCTCGGGCGATCGCTCGCAGCGCATCCGGACGTACAGCTATCCGCAGGCGCGCGTGACCGATCACCGGATCAATCTGACGCTGCACAAGCTGCCGCAAATCATCGAAGGCGGTGGCCTGGGAGAGCTGATCGACGCGCTGAGTGCGGATCATCAGGCGGGTCTGCTGGCGCAGATGGACGCGCATGGGTGACGCTGCGGCCATCGGTGACGTTGCGGCGTTGGTTGCCGGTCTTGTCGGGAAGACGAGCCGCGACGCGCTGTCTCTCGGCCAGCGTCTGTTGACGGGTCGTGCGCCGGATGAGCCAACGGGGGATGCCCGGCGGCTGCTGGTGCATGCGCTGCAGACTGACGTGATCGGGCAGATCAAACGCCCCGATCGCCTGCTGTCTCATCTCGAAGCGGAGCGATTTGCGGAAGGACTGCGTCGGCGCTCGGCTGGCGAACCGGTGTCGCGAATTATCGGCTGGCGCGGATTTTACGGCCGCGAATTCGCGATCACACCGGCGACGCTGGACCCACGACCGGAGACGGAAACGCTGGTCGACGTGGTGCTGGAAATGGCCGCCGTGCGATGGCCGGGCGGGCGCGGGCTGGAGCTGATCGACATCGGCACCGGCAGCGGGTGCCTGATGGTGACGCTGTTGGCTGAAATGCCGGAGGCGCGTGGCGTCGGTGTCGACATCAGCGCGGACGCGCTGGCGATGGCGGCACGCAATGCGGACCGCCTCGGTGTGGCCGACCGCTGCCGATGGATCGAAGGGCGCAATTTTGGGTCTGCGACCGGACAATTCCCGCTGATCGTATCGAACCCGCCCTATATCGCGACCGGCGACATCCCAGGGTTGGCGCTGGACGTGCGGCAGTACGACCCGGTGAGCGCGCTGGATGGCGGGGCGGATGGTCTCGATATTTATCGCGAAATCGCCGGAGCGGCGCGAACGCAGGCGTTGAAGGGTTGGATCGTGCTGGAAGCCGGCGATGGTCAAGCCGATGACATCGCGACAATTTTTCGGGATGTTCTGCGCGAACGGGCCGGAAATATCGCGTTTCGGGCGGATCTGGCGGGCAAGCAAAGATGTGTTGCCGTCGAGGTACTAAATTGACTATCTTTCACAAGGGGTCTTGGAATTCAGTGGTATGCACGCTATGTGTTGGGTAATAGCGCGCCGTAAATTTGTCGAGCGCGACTGCGATTTAGAGTTCGCAAACTGATCTCGACGAACGGGATGGCATCTACTCCAGCGCTTTTAGGCTGATGCGGCGTTGATATGCGGTCGAGGTCATCCTCCCGGACGTAACATCACAGTTGAGATCGAGGGACGGGACGCACAAGCGACAGTTCGAGATCCATCGCGGATAGCTGGGCGGATAGCCGAGAAGTCAGCCATGTAGCTGGGCGTGTATACCAGGCGGCCATTATCACGGGTTCAATCTCTGAAATGCGGACGCGTGGCGTCTGGATTGGAGGGATTGTCGCGCGAACTCGATACCAGCCACGAGCGGGCCACGCAGCAGTCGTCGGGCCTGACCGAGCCGGACTTGTCACAATTTCACTTGTCACAACTTCCATGTACCTCTGAGCAGGAGCTTAAACGCCAGTGAGGCCAGGACAGCATCAACAGAACCGCCGTGGTCGCGGACGCCCAAACAACGGGAACGGCAATAGCAACAATCACAGCCAATCGGCGTCCAGTGCTGGGCGTAAGGGTCAAAATCCGCTGTCGCGCAGTTTCGAATCGAATGGACCGGACGTGAAGGTGCGCGGTACGCCGGCACATATCGCCGAGAAGTATCTGACGCTGGCGCGGGATGCGCAGTCGTCGGGCGATCGCGTGCTCGCCGAAAACTATCTGCAGCACGCCGAGCATTACAACCGTATCATCATGGCCTATCGCGAGCAGTTCCAGACGCCGGGCGAGCAGTCACCGAGCATGCCGCGGCGGATGCCGGGTACGGACGGCTTCGACCTTGCCGAGGATGGCGGCGACGAAGACGGCAATGGAAATGGTGAGGGTGGCGACGATTTTGGCGGCGGTCCGCAGCCGTCGTCGGCTTCCGGTCAGTCGCCTAATGGTCAGATGGGACCGCAGCAAGGTGGTGACCCGTCCAGTGCCGGGCCGTCGAACAACCAGCAATCACCGCAGCGGCAGCCCTATCGCAACGACAATCGCCAAGATAACCGTCAAGACAACCGTCAAGACAACCGTCAAGACGGGCGGCAGGACAATCGCTACCAAGGAAATTACGACCGCAACGCCGACGGCCAGCAACGCGGCGATCGTCCGTTCCGCCGGGATGGGCAGCAGAACAACAACCGGTTCCGCGACCGCAACGACCGCAACGACCGAAACGATCGCAATAATCGTCCGCAACAGCAGCATGGAAATGGTGGCAATGGTGGCAACACCGGTGCGCCGGTAAGTGGCGGCGAGCGTGTGCAACCCGATCGCGGTCCAGAACGCTCGTTCGAGCCGCGTTACGACAGGCCCGACAACCGGGGCGGAGATCGCGGGGAGCAGCGGCCGGAACCGCGCGCTGACGCGCGCGACGACTACAGGCAGGATCGTGGGCCGCGTCCCGATCGTCCCGTGCGCATTCCTCGTCCCGACGCAGTCGAGCGGGTTGCGCAGCCTTCTCAGCAGCCGTCTCATCAAATGCCTTCGGCACCGCCGCCGTCGTCTAGCTTCGAGGCACCGCCGGCAGCCGTCGTGGAGGCGCCAACGTTCGTGGCTCCGGTCAATGCAGCGCCGCCAGTCGTTGCAGCACCGGTCGCCACCCGACGCCGAGCACCGGTGGAGGCACCTGGTCCCAACAGCGATACACCCGAGTTCTTGCGCCGGCCCGTGCGTCGCACACGTGCTGCCGCCGCAGTCGCGCCGGGTGCTGCCGAAGCGGCGCCAACCGCCGCGCCAGTTGTGCCTGTTACGAGCGACGATTCGTCGTCAACGTAGACGGCCAGCCGCGTCGATCGTCGAACCTCCAACCCCTGAACACTTCACGTTGCGACGTGACGGGTTCAGGGGTTTTGCTTGCGCCGCTCCTGTGACTGAGGTTTGGTGACGGCGCGCATAGCTGTGTTTTGAGGCGGATTTGCAATGGCGGCCGACGAGTTTCGACATCTGGGTCTGAGTTCTCCGCAGCGTGAGCGCGCGCACTTTCTGTTGCTCAACGTCGGGCATTTTCTCGACCACCTTTTCACGTTGATCATTGCGACCGTGGCGGTTGCATCGCTGAAGGCCGAGTGGGGCCTTTCATACGATCAGATTCTCACCTATGCGGCGCCGGGATTCTTTGCCTTCGGGTTGTTCTCGCTGCCCGCTGGTTGGCTCGCCGACAAGTGGAGCCGCGAGGGCATGATCGCAGTGTTTTTCGTCGGCATCGGATTGGCTTCGATCCTGACCGCACTTGCGAACTCGCCGTTGCAGATGGGGGTGGCGCTGTTCGTCGTCGGCATCTTCGCTGCGATCTATCATCCGGTCGGGCTGGCGATCGTGACGGAGCGCTGGAAGAACACGGGTATGCGGCTTGCGGTAAACGGCGTGTGGGGAAACCTCGGTGTCGGCAGCGCGGCGCTGATCACGGGCTATTTCATCGATCATGGCGGATGGCGGATCGCGTTCATTGCGCCGGGTTTGGTGTCGATCGCGTTCGGGTTATTGTATGCAGTAATGTTCTGGCCCGAGATGAAGCCGAACCGTCATGTCGGAAAGCGGGCGCAGACTGGCGCGCGTGCGGTGACGACGGCCGACTACAAAGCGATGTTGTGGCGCATTTCCGTCATCGTGTTCGTGACGACGGCGGTGTCGAGCATCATCTTCCAATCGACGACCTTCGCGCTGCCCAAAGTGTTCGACGAACGTCTGCGCGGTCTGGCGTCGACCGCCAGCGGGCTCGGACAACTTGCCTTCCTGGTGTTCGCTGCGGCCTCGATCGGGCAACTCATCGTCGGCTATTTCCTCGATCGCGTCGGACCGCGTGTCGTGTTCATGAGCGTGGCGGCCGTGCAGATGGTGTTCTTCGCCATCATGCCAGGGTTGGTGGACGGCCCGGCGTTGCTGTGCGCGTTGGCCTTCATGCTGGCGGCGTTCGGGCAGATACCCATCAACGACTACATGATCAGCCGCATGGCGGAAGGCGAGTTTCGCGCGCGCGTTTATGGGCTGAGGTATGTGGTCAGCTTCACAGTGCTGGCGGCGACGCTGCCGCTGATCAAGTTCGTCTATGCGACGTGGGGATTTGATACGCTGTTCCGGATCCTTGCCGTTGCCGCAGCCGTTATCCTGCTCGTCGTGTCGCTGTTGCCGTCGCGAATGCCCCAAGTCGACGCGCTTCCTGCGTCAATGTGACTAAGCGCTGTTGCAATCCGAGCGCTTGGTTTGAACAAACACAGCGATTAGGTGTTCGTCACCGTCGGCGCTCTTGTATGGGCAATGCCGTTCTGCTTGATACCTTGATCTCAGTGAGTCGGATTCGGCTGCGCGGGGGCGCATGGGGGAAGTTCTTGGAAAACCATCTCGCTGATACGATGCGCGTCTACGATAACGTGCAATCGCGTGAGGATTTTCCGGACGAGCGGCCAATGCCGCGGCTGATGGTCAATCCACGCAAAGAGCAGGCGCGCCGTTGGGCGAAGCACTGCGCGAAATTCCGTCAAGCCGATCATCGCCGCGCCTATGGTCAGATCGTAAGTACCCTGGTGCCGTTGATCATCATGGTTGCCGTGATGTTCTATGCCGTCAGCAGCATGTACTGGCTGACGTTGCTGCTTGCCCTTCCGGCCGGCGGGTTGCTGGTGCGGTTGTTCATCATTCAACACGATTGCGGACACGGCTCGTTCTTCGCTTCGCCGCGCATGAATACCGCAGTCGGCCGCGTCATGAGCCTGTTTACGTTGGCGCCCTACAGCCTATGGCGGCGCGAGCATTCGCTGCATCATAACGGGTCGGGTAATCTCGAGAAGCGCGGCATAGGGGATATCGATACCAAAACCGTCGCCGAATACATGGCGAGTTCGCGGTTCGAGCGCCTGCGGTATCGATTGTACCGGCATCCATTGTTTCTGTTCGGGTTCGGCGTGCCGTTCTACTTCCTGGCGCTGCAGCGGTTGCCGTGGTTCCACGGTCTTCATGCACGCGAGGCTTGGCGCAGCGTGATGGCGTTGAATGTCGCAATCGTCGCCGTGTACGGCGTTGTCGGCTGGCTGCTCGGGTTCGTTGCGACAGCAATGGTTCTCATTCCCATGCTCCACGTCGCGGCCGCAATCGGTGGCTGGCTGTTCTTCATTCAACATCAATTCGACGATACGGAATGGTATCAACCCGAAGAGTGGGACATGCAGATTGCTGCCGTGCACGGCAGCTCGTATTACGTCTTGCCGAAGGTTCTGCAATGGATCACCGGTAACATCGGCCTGCATCACATCCATCATTTGAACAGCATGGTGCCAAACTACCGCCTGCAAGAGTGTCTCGATGCGCTGCCCGAACTGGCTAACGTCAACCGCTTGACGTTGCGCGAAAGCCTGGGTTGCGTAAGGCTTACTTTGTGGGACGAAGATCGGCGCCGTCTGGTGGGATATCGTGAGGCCATGGCAGGCGCCTGACGGGGCCAGCGAATTGGCGATTCGCTCGGCGCGGGTTCCCTACGGGGTGTGGGTGAGGCGAGCGCGGGTCTGAAATATCGCCGATCCACTCACGTTCGATTCCAGATCGCAGTACTCCCGAGCGTCTTGACGAACTCGGTGTGAGCCGCTTCATCGGCTCCTGAAATGCGCGCCGGCAGCGGCTGCGGGCGTGTTCGGGCCACGTGTGTGATCACAGCGCCTTGGTTCGCCATGCTTGAATTGCCTGCCGGTAGGGCTGCGCCCAGCACGAGCGACGCTTGGCGTTCACCCAACAGTTCTACATAGACTTCCGCGAGCAACAGCGAGTCGACGATGGCGCCGTGCTTGGTGCGGCGCGACATGTCGATCCCGTAGCGCTTGCACAAGGCGTCGAGCGAGTTGGGTCCGGCCGGATGCTTGCGCCGTGCCAACTGCAGTGTGTCGACGACGCGGTGCATCTCCAACGTCGTCATCTTCAGCCGGTCCAGCTCCATGTTGATGAAGCCGATGTCGAAGTTCGCGTTGTGAATGACGAGCGGCGAATCGCCGATAAACTCGAGAAAGTCGCGCACGACAGCCTTGAACTGCGGCTTATCCTTGAGGAACGCGGTCTTGATGCCGTGGATGCGCTCGGCATCAGGATGGACGTCGCGCGTTTCGGGATTGATGAACCGGTGGAATTCGACGCCGGTGGGCACGCGATTGACGATTTCGACGCAGCCTAACTCGATCAGCCGATCGCCACGGGAGGCGTCAAGACCGGTAGTTTCGGTGTCGAGCACGATTTCGCGGAGCATGGCTGCCTCATAGTCAGGCCGAGTAAGGCACCGGAGGCAACGTCCGCTCGCCACGATCAACGCGCGCTGTAATCACGATCGCCAATGACGATCGTAGGCCGTCGCTGGCCGCTGCCCCGATTTCAAGTCTCGGAGCAGTGTATCGACTTGCGCGGCGGTAAACTCGAGTGTGCCACCGGTATCCACAACAAACGTCGCGGCGGATCGCTTTTTCGCATCCGGCCATTGGCGCGAGAGGATCTGGGCGAGCTTCGTTTCGGTCATGCCGGGCCGTGCGAGCACACGCTGTTTTTGCTGGTCGGCGGGTGCGCTGACGACGACGGTCGCGTCGACGAAAGCATCGCCTCCGGTCTCGAACAGCAGCGGGATTTCCAGCACTGCCGCCCACGCGGTCGAAGCCGCGGCAGCTGCCAGAAATTCGCGCTCGACTGCACGCACAAGCGGGTGGACGATCGCTTCCAGGCGCTTGAAGCCCGAGGGATCGGCAAGTAATTGCGCCGCCAGCTTCTGCCGATCGACGCCGGCGCCGGTCGTGGTGCCGGGGAACGCCTGCTCGATGGGCGCGATCGCGCGTCCGCTATACAATGTGTGCACTTCGGCATCGGCGTCGCACACCGGAAGCCCGTGGGCGCGAAATGCCTTCGCGGCGGCAGACTTGCCCATACCGATCGATCCCGTCAGGCCAATGATCAGCATTGCGGTGGTGTTCCATCGTTTATGATCGGATGTCGGCGCGACTGATATCGCGGGTCATAACATGAGGGCATCGCGATTTCGAAGCTCGCTCAGCAGGGCGATCAGAGGCAGGCCGATGATCGTGAAGGTGTCGCCGGAGATCGCCGCGAACAGTTGCGCGCCGAGGCCTTCGAGCGCGTAACCGCCGACGGTTTCGGTGACGATGGCGCCGGCAGACTCCAGATACGCGTCGAGAAACGCGTCGCTGAATGAGCGCATTTCGAGGGTCGCAATGCCGACGTGGCTCCAGACGATGCGCTCGTTCAGGGCCAGAACCACAGCGGTCGGCAGCGTATGCGTGCGGCCGCGCAAGGTCAGCAGTTGATCGCGTGCGGCTGCTGGCGAGTGTGGCTTGCCGAAGATGCGATCGGCGAGTGCCAACACCTGATCGGCGCCGATCACGAGTACACCGGGATGGCGACGGCTGACGTCGAGCGCCTTCAGTTCAGCCAGCCGCCGGGCAACATCCGCCGGCGTCATGACGGGCGTGTCGCGCAGCATCGCGGTGCGCGCCGCCGGTTCATCGATATCAGCCGCGTCGACAGTGATCGCGACGCCGGCTGCTTCCAGCATCTCGCGGCGGAAGCGGCTGCCGGACGCGAGGACGAGCGGCGCGCGCTGCAAGGATGTCATCTGCGTCATGGGGGTGATGTTCATTGCGTGGCTCATTCAAGCGGCCTCGGCGCGGGCTCCGACGGCGGCCAGGGCGCGATGAACACCATCGATACCGGCGCCGGGCTTCACCGCATCTTCCGAGAGGATGCGTCGATACGAGCGAGCGCCGGGTTCGCCGTGGAACAGTCCCAGCACGTGTCTGACGATGTTGTTCAAGCGGCCGCCACGCGCGAGATGCGCTTCGATGTAGGGGATCATGGCCTCCATCACGTCATGCCGCGACCGGACGCTCGCGGACGCGCCGAAGACATCCTCATCGACGCGAGCGAGCATCCATGGCGTCTGATAGGCGGCCCGCCCAAGCATCACGCCGTCGAGGCCGGCGCCGTGCGTCTGAGCGGCATCAAGCGTCTCCAATCCGCCATTGAGGATGATCGTGAGATCAGGACGAGATTGTTTCAGCCGGTGGACGCGGGCGTAGTCGAGCGGCGGCACTTCGCGGTTCTCCTTCGGCGACAGCCCCTTCAGCCAGGCCTTGCGCGCGTGCACGATGAATGTGCGGCAGCCGGCGCTCGCGACGGTGTCGATAAAGGCTTGGAAATCCGTTTCGCTGTCCTGATCGTCGATGCCGATGCGGCATTTCACGGTCACTGGAATTTTGACCTGCGCCTGCATGGCGGCAACGCAGGCCGCGACCAGGCGCGGCTCAGCCATCAGGCAGGCGC
>JANLYD010000277.1:0-10533 GCA_031365465.1 Hyphomicrobiaceae bacterium | reverse complement strand
GTCGCGGCCTTGTATTGTTCGGCGAATGATTGAGAGCTGAACCAAGCCCAGAGATCCGGTTCGGCGGCTTCCAGCCGCGCCGCGATCTCGACATGATACGGCAGTGGCTCGAGCTGCATTGTGATCTTCCTTGCCGATGGTCCGCCTAACGGAACACTGATTCCATCACAACGTGCATGGAATATGGCAAGCAGATGCTCACAACTTTGCAAAGCGCTGGCATTACTGCCAAAGATCGCCCGTCGACATCTCGCTCAAATCGCAGCGGTCCGCTGTTGCGCGGCGGCGATCACGGCCATGCGGGCGCGCAATCGAGATTTGTCGATCTGCACCGGGCACGTTGTCGGCCGCACCTCATGCTTCGGCGGCGACGCTGGCAAAGACAGCGCATCGATCGTTTCCAGGTTCGCAGCCTCGGTCGCTGGTTCGAGTACAAGCTTTCGGTCGGCAGTTCCCATCTTGGATCGCCCGGCGCGCCACCGATGCACGAACGAAAGCGCCGGACGTTCCACGAATTCCCACGACAGGAATGCGAGCAGCAACGTAATTCCGGAGGTCATCGTCAACAAGGAGAACATGTTGACGTTCGGCCAGACGGTCAGGATCGCCTGCGTCACCGGATAGCCATAGATGTAGACGCCATAGGAATAGTCGTTGGCGTTGGCGAATGCGCGCAAACGTCCGAACGACAACGTCGACAGCCACAACAATCCGTAGGCCACGAACAGCGCCGAACTGATTTCCGCAAAATCGGTGCCGATGGTGTAGGCGCAGACGCCACCCAGCAGCGCCACCGGTTGCCACGCGAGCCGCAGCTGCCGGCGAGCCAGAAATGCCGTGACGCCCGTGCCGAAGAACAGCGCAAAATAGCACAGCACGCTGAAGAAACCGTTGTCGGTGCCCACCAGGCTAGGCCGGACTGTCAACATGGTTGCAGCCCACAATCCGATTGCGACAGCCACCGCGACACGCCGCGCTGGTAGACGCCAGATGAGTGCCGCAAGGCCACCGAGCAGCAGGTAACACGCAACCTCGTACTTCAGCGTCCACAATGATTGATTGACCACTCCAGCAGCCGGATTGAGAACGAACAGACCCGGCAGTTGCGCCGACCCCGTGCTGAGCGACAACGTCTTGCCGATGTACTGCACGACGCCAAACGAATGGAAATAGTGGCTTCGCCCCATCAGTGATAGCGCCGGTCCGACCACCAGTGCGGTCAGCAGCACACATACGATGAGCGCGGGAAAGATACGCATCGCCCGCGCGCGGAAGTAATCGAAGAGATCACCACGCGAAACCAGACTTTGTGCAACGAGGATCCCTGACAGGACAAAGAACCCTTGCACGCCGTACTGCCCGAGACTGTATCCGGTCGATGCAACGAGCGGCTCGGCGAGAAAACTCCCCGTCGCCAGAAAGACGGTGTGCGAAATCAGCACGGCGAGTGCCATCATGAGACGCAACACGCTGAAGCTATTTCGCTGCGCCGCAAGTCGATGAGACAACCGAGGCGCCCGCAACCAAGGCCGCCGCAGCCGCGTCGACAGCCTCGCCATCGACGGTTTGCGGCTCCGCGCCAAGCGTGCGGCGTGCCGTTTTGGTAAAGAAGGTCGCAGCGGCTGCGGCGTCTGCTTCGGAATTCGATGACTGCCCATGCCGACGGCTCCAGATCCGGACCTTGATACCGGAGTAGGTGCAGAAGGCATGCCAGTGGCCGTTGGCGATGCGTATTATCCCGCGCCGAGCCGCTGCCATCTCGCCAGTCTCTGCGCGGCTTCGGCCATTTCTGATGTTGCACCTGCATACGAGAAGCGCACGTAGTGCCCCCCGCGCGCCGGGTCGAAATCGAGCCCCGGGGTGGCCGCAACGCCGGTTTCGTCCAGCATCGCCTTGGTAAATGCGAGACTGTCAGACGCAAAAGCCGACACATCCGCATAGATGTAGAACGCGCCGTCGGCCGGGACGATCTTGCTCAGGCCCAACTTTGGAAGTTCGGCAAGCAGCAGGTCGCGATTGGCGGCATAGACCAGACGATTCGCTTCCAGTTCGGCGATGCCGTCAAACGCTCCGAGTGCTGCGACTTGCGCAATCGTCGGCGGACAAATGTAGAGATTTTGCGCCAACCTTTCGACGGTGCGGACGAGCGCCTCGGGCACCACCATCCAGCCCACCCGCCAACCCGTCATCGAGAAATACTTGGAGAAACTGTTGATGACGATGGCATCGGGCGAATACCTCAGCGCCGTGTCCTGTTCGACGCCCCACGTCAGCCCATGGTAGATCTCATCTGAAATGAACCACATGCCGCGCTCTCGGCAGACGTCGGCGACGCCGGCCAAGCGTTGCGGCGAAAGCATCGTGCCCGTCGGATTATTGGGGCTGGCGAGCAGCAGGCCGGAAAGCTGATGTCGCACGGAAGCGTCGCGGATTTCGTCCGCGGTCGGCATCCAACGATCGGCCGCCGAAGTTTCGATCAAGTGCGAATTGACGCCCAGCGCGGTCAAGATGTGCCGGTAACAGGGATAGCCCGGCGACGGCAGTCCGACCGTTTTCCCCACATCGAACAAAGCCAGAAACGCGAGCACGAAGGCTGCCGAAGACCCGCTGGTGACGACGATCCGCCCGGGATCGACATCGAGTCCGTACCACGACCTGTACAGTCCCGAAATTCGCATCCGCAGTTCCGGCAAGCCGAGCGCAACCGTATAGCCGAGGTTCTGACTGTCGAGCGCAGATACGACGCGGTCACGCGCGGCCTTCGGCGCCGCCGTGGCCGGCTGCCCAACCTCCATGTGAATGACACGCTGTCCGTCGGCTTCCCGCGCCGCCGCCGCGCGCATCACATCCATCACTATGAAAGGCGCGATATCAGCCCGCTCAGCCACATTCAGGGCGCGACCGATATCTCGGTTGCTGCTGGCGGAAGGCGCAGCGTTTTTGGTAGTGTCCATCGTCTGTTCCCCGCTCTCACGGTCGAAGTTGCCGTGCTGTCATGCTAACGCCGCATTCCCCGCACCATTGCCTACGATAATCAGTGTCGATGAGTACAAGATCCGCCCCGTTCGGTATAGGATAAGCTAAGTCGCACCGGTTTTTATTCGGCGTGTTCAATAGCGTCGCCGGTCGAGCAGGGCGAGCGAACTGCGAACAATAACTTCGATGCGAGCGTCGAAATGGGCATTACGAACATGGATGGATGGGACATTCGGCGGCCTGCGACGACAGCGCACCGCATCGGCATCGCTACGCTGACTGCGGCATGGTTCGCGTCCTGCGTTCCGGCCGCTTCGCAGGGCTTGCCGCTGATCCGTGACACCGAAATCGAAAACGTACTGAAAGACTACGCACGGCCCATCTTCAAGGCAGCCAACGTCGCCGCGCAGAACATATCAATGCGTATCGTTCGCTCCGACAGCTTCAACGCGTTCGTGGCCGATGGACACAACGTTTTCGTCAACACCGGAACGTTGACCCAGGCTAAGACCCCCAACGAAGTGATCGGCGTCATCGCCCACGAAACCGGACACATAACCGGCGGTCATCTTGCAGCCCTCCGCGCTCGGATAGCGCGCGACCAGACCAAAGCGATGTTGATCGGCGTCCTCGGCATCGGCGCCATGGTGGCCGGCGCCACCTCCCGCACTGAAAACGGGCGAGAGATGGGGAGCCTCGGTCAAGGCGTCATCTACGGCGGCAACGCGGTTATCATGCGCGGCATTTTGTCGGAACGGCGTGCACAAGAAGCGGCCGCCGATCAGGCCGGGCTCACATTCCTGGCAGCCACCCAGCAATCCGGCCGCGGCATGTTGGAAGTCTTCGAGCGCTTCCGCCAACAGGAGTATATCTCCGAACAGCAGATGGATCCCTTCATGCGATCCCATCCCGTCGCGACCGACCGGCTCGCAAACCTCCGCGAGAAAGTCGAGAAAAGTCCATACGTGGCCAAGTTGGACGACGCCGCCCTGCAACTCCGCCACGACATGATGCGCGCAAAGATTGCAGGCTTTCTCGACAGTCCCGGCACGATTGCCAATAGTTACCCCGCGTCGAACCGATCGCTGCCCGCACGCTACGCCCGTGCGATTGCGGCGAACTGTTCAGGCCGCTGTGACAGTGCAATAGGCCAAGTCGACACTCTGATCGCTGAAATGCCGCAAAATCCCTACTTCCATGAACTGCGTGGAGATATGCTGTTTGCCGGCGGCAAGCCGCGCGACGCCGTCGTCAGCCTTCGCAAGGCACTTTCGCTGGTGGGTGCCTATTCCCCTATGATGGAAGTAAATCTTGCCCAGGCCTTGCTCGGCACCGATGATCCGTCCGTGCTCGATGATGCCCTCAACAGACTGCGCAAGGCATCGATCAACGAAGAAGACAATTCGACCGCCTTTCATTTGATGGCAACAGCGTATAACCGAAAGAAGATGGAACCGCTGGCTATGCTCTCGACCGCTCGCGCGCACTTCATCGAAGGTAATTTCAAGCAGGCGACGATATTTGCCAAGCGCGCCCAGGTCGGGCTGAAGCAGGGCACACCCGAGTGGATTCGTGCCGAAGACATCATAACCTACAAACCACCACAGCAGGGTTGACACCGCGCGACCGCAACAAGTTTCAAGTCCACTGCCAACGCACGTAATGGCCGTCAGGCCACAAAACAGCACAGATCATCTGCGCACCAGGAGCAACTATGGAAACCACCCCGTCTGCCGCAGCTGCCGTTTCCAGCCGCGCACCGCTGTTGGCGGTGCTGGCGCTGGCCCTCGCTGGCATCTTCATCATGCGCTCGTCTCAACCCGGCCCGGTCATGAACACCGCGGAACTGGGTATCGCCAGTCGAATGACGCTGAGTTATGTGCCGACTTCGGCTTCGCCACCAACGACCACTCCATCGGCATCGCGTCCAGCCACGCTGGTGGCTTCCACCGACAACACGTCCATTTCACCTGAGATGCGCCGCGAGTTTGAAGCGCTGATCAAGGACTATCTGATCAAAAACCCTGAAGTGATGATGGAAGTACAAACCGCCCTCGAAGCGAAAATGGAAAAAATTCAGGCTGAGAAAATGGCGATCTCCTTGAAGGAAAATGCCAAGGAACTATTCCACTCCTCAACCGCACCCGTAGCCGGCAACCTCAAGGGAGACGTCACCGTCGTCGAGTTTTTCGATTACAACTGCGGTTACTGTAAGAAAGCCCTGCCCGATCTCGCGGCCGTGATGCAGTCCGACAAGAACGTGCGCGTCGTACTCAAGGAATTCCCGATTCTGTCCAAGGGTTCGGAAGAAGCAGCCAAGATTGCTCTTGCGGCCAAGATGCAGGGCAAATATTGGGACTTCCACTTGGCGATGCTCGCCAGTCAAGGCCAAGCCAACGAAGCCACCGCATTGAAAGTCGCTGAAAAGGCCGGGCTCGACATGGTCCGCTTGAAGAAAGAAATGACCTCTGCCGAGGTCAAGAAAGAGATCGACGACACCCGCGCACTCGCGCAGAAAATGGGCATCAGCGGCACGCCTCACTTCCTCGTGGGTGACAAAGTCATTGCCGGCGCCCCTGAAAATCTCGGCGAAGTTCTGACGACCCACATCAGCGACGTCCGCAAAGCCGGCGGATGCAAAGTTTGCGGCGGCTGATACCGGCCAATCCCAGACCAATGCTCAAAAGCTCGGCGCGTCTCACGCAGGTGGGAGGCGCCGTTTCGATTTATCAGCGTAGGACTGCCTTGGACTATGGCGCTTTAGACTCTATGAGCATAACAGTGTCATACAAGCGATTCGTGGGCTATCCAGCGGTGCTGACAGGTGACGAAGCCTCCCAAATCCGCCCGAGGTAAACCCAAGCCGGTCTTCGGCCATCTCAACCGTCCGGCACAACCTCTCCCCGCGCCTCCCCCCACAGGCAAGCCCCCGCATCGAAAGCGTTCGGCTGCGATCGCGCTCGCGGTCCTCGGCACGGGTGCTCTCGGCATCATCGCGATCGGCAGTTCGCGCGACTGCAAAACTGCCGACCCGAGCCAGCCCTGCCGTTCGACCGGCGGAAGCAGTTACGCAAGCTCTCGCGGCTGGGAGACCGTCGCATCGAATTCCCGGTCGGCAAGCGCCGGTGTCGTCGAGCGCGGCGGGTTCGGGCAATCCGCCAGCGGCTTCTTCAGTCGCATCGGCAGTTGAGCGATGCAGCGCATCATCATCGAGCCCCGACCTACGCTCTCAAGTCGCGCAGCAGCGGCCGGCTTCACCTTCGCCACCATCGACGGCGAGATCTACTGGGACGAACGCGCCTATTACAGCTTCACCTTGCGAGAGATCGAGACCGATCTTGAAAATCCGAGCGCCGAATTGCACGCGCTCTGCCTGCACTTCGTCGATCGCGCCGTTGGCGACGAACGGATCTTGACGCGGCTGGCCATACCCGAACACGCTTGGCCGCTGATTGCTGAAAGCTGGCGCCGCCGCGATCCGACGCTCTACGGCAGATTGGACTTGGCTTACGACGGCAATGGCCCGGCAAAACTTCTCGAGTACAACGCCGACACACCAACCGCGCTTTTTGAAGCAGCCTACTTTCAGTGGGGCTGGCTCGAAGATTCGATTGCCAGCGGAACGCTCCCGCCGGCCGCAGATCAGTTCAACTCGATCCAGGAAGCGCTGATCAAGAGCCTGTCTGCGGCTGCAGCTCACCATGCAACGACATCATTGCACTTGGCCTTCGTCACTGGATCGGCCGAGGATCAAGGCTTGATCGCTTATCTCACAGATTGTGCACTGCAGGCGGGCCTCGCCCCCGTACAACTGACGATCGATACAATCGGCTCGCGCGGCCACGGCCCCTTTGTCGACCAGCAGTCCCAGCCGATTCTGCAACTCTTCAAACTCTACCCGTGGGAATGGATGTGGACCGATGCGTTCAGTCGCTCACCGTCCATGCGCCACACGCGCTTTCTCGAACCGCCGTGGAAGGCCGTACTGTCGAATAAGGGGATGCTGCCGTTTTTGTGGGAGATGGCACTTGGCCATCCCAATCTCTTGCCGGCCTATTTTAGCGACGATCCGGCGCGCGAACGGCTCGGAAACCGCTACGCCGCAAAACCGTTGTATTCGCGCGAAGGCAACAACGTCACCCTGGTCGACGGATCCCGTATCATCGACCAGTCCGACGGTCCCTACGCCGCTCAAAAACACATTTGGCAAGCGCTCGGGCCGATGCCCGTCTACGACGGTAATACGCCGGTGATCGGCAGTTGGATTATCGACGGCCACGCGTGCGGAATCGGCATCCGTGAAGACCGATCTCTCATTACGAAAGACACCTCGCGGTTCATTCCGCACGTCATTATAGACTGACACAGCCACCATCGGGGGATAGTGAGAATGCAGGAAAGTTTGAGCGGAGTGCCGTTGTTTCTCGTTTACGTGAGTGTGGGCATCGCAATGCTTGCAGCGTTCACGAAGATTTACATCTGGATCACGCCCTACGACGAAGCCAAGGAAATCACCGAAGGACATCTTGCGCCGGCTATCGCTCTATCTGGCGCCATGCTCGGTTTCACGTTCCCGCTGGTGATAGCATCCTACACCCATGCCGGCATCGTCGATTTTCTGGGTTGGGGCATCTTGGCGTGCGTGATCCAATTATTCGTATTCTGGGCCCTTCATGCCCTGCTGCCGAAAGTCATCGAAACCAACAACACAGCCGGAGCCCTGTGTTTCGCCACCGCATCCATCTGCGTCGGGCTGATCAACGCAGCATCGTTTATCGCGTGAAACGAACCCCAACGCACATACTCGATATTCTCCATAAATGTACGGCCCGGGCCATTATCGATCCCCGGGCCATCGACAATCGAGGACACAGTTGTGACCTCCGGCTCGCATCTCCGCGCTATCGGACGATCTTATGAGCCACTTTTGAGCTTGGTGGCCATCACCGAAATCGTCCGCTGATAGACTTCGGCTTTGTTCCAGTCCGCCAGCACAGCATAGTTTGCCGAACCCGGCTCCCAACCCTGCCCAGCTTTCCATCCATGCCCCTTCAAGAAATTGGCGGTGGACGCCAGCAGATCAGGCACACTCCGCACCAGATCGCGCCGGCCATCGCCATCGAAATCCACCGCGTACTTGACGTACGGGGACGGCAAGAACTGCGTCTGACCGATTTCCCCAGCCCAGCCGCCACGCATATCGCCGGGTGTCATGTCGCGCCGCTCGACAATGCGGATCGCATCGAACAACTGCGGAGTGAAGAAAGCCGAACGCCGGCAATCGTAGGCGAGCGTCGCAAGCGAGCGGACGATACTGTATTTCCCGCTCGACTGCGCCCCGTAACTCGTCTCGAGCCCCCAAATGGCAATGAGGATCTGCGGTGGAACGCCGAAGCGCTGTTCCACCCGCGCCAGGGTCGCACCATGTGTTTGCATCAGGCGGCGGCCGCGATTGAGCAATCCACCATCGACGCGCCGAGCATAAAATTGCTCGAAGCTGAGCTTGAACGAACGTTGCGAACGATCGAGCCGAATGACATTCGGATCATAGCTGACGCCCGCCAGCGCCGAAACGATCGCAGCCTGCCCGATTCCCTGCTTCGCGGCCGCTGCCTTGACCTCACCCAGCCACGTGTCGAACCCTTCGCCACCGTTTCCACACTGCAGTGCCAATGCCGATTGCATGGTACCGACAGCGGACACAGCCAACATCAGTGAGCTGAATGCTATGCACCGATACCAACGGTGATAAGGGAAAGAGCAAAACGACATCGCGGCCTCATAAGAGCAAATGCGAATGCACTTGGTAGGCGACATTTGGCATCGATACTATCTCCAAAACCGTCACACAATGTGAAGACGGTTAACGTACCCCACCTCTGCTCCCTACGCATTCAGAGAAGCGCCGGCCCCATCGCCGCCGTTGCCGCAAGGTGAACGCTGGCATCGCATGAGAATGGGCGCGCTAACATGCCCCACCCTCACGCCTTGCCTTACCGTTTGCCGCGAGCCGGCAGTTTGACGCCGTCGCCATCGGGCAAAATGCCATCCGCATCCGGTCCATCGTCGGCTTCCTTTGCTTCGTCTCCCTCAGGCGCGGCAAGCAACATGTCGGCGACGCCCGCATTGCTCCGAATGGCGCGTTCGATCTCATTGGAAATCTTCGGGTTGTCCTTCAGGAACATCTTCGCATTCTCGCGGCCCTGACCGACGCGTTCGCCCTTGTATGAAAGCCATGCTCCTGATTTTTCAATGATATTGGCCTTCACGCCGAGATCGACCAACTCACCGACCTTCGAAATTCCGACACCGTACATGATATCGAATTCGACCTGTTTGAACGGTGGAGCAACCTTGTTCTTGACCACCTTGACGCGCGTCTGATTGCCGACCGCTTCGTCCTTGTCTTTAATCTGACCGATCCGGCGAATATCGAGGCGCACGGAGGCATAAAATTTCAGCGCATTGCCACCCGTTGTGGTTTCCGGATTACCGAACATGACGCCGATCTTCATGCGGATCTGGTTGATGAAGATGACCATCGTTTTCGATTTCGAAATCGACCCGGTCAACTTGCGCAGAGCTTGGCTCATCAAGCGCGCTTGGAGACCTGGCAGGCTATCGCCCATCTCGCCTTCGAGTTCGGCCTTTGGCGTCAATGCCGCCACCGAATCGACAACCAGAATGTCGACGGCACCCGACCTGACTAACGTGTCGGTGATCTCCAGTGCCTGCTCGCCGGTATCGGGTTGCGAAATCAGCAGATCTTCGACTTTGACTCCGAGCTTGCGCGCATAAACGGCATCAAGCGCATGCTCCGCATCGACGAACGCGCAAGTCCCACCCTTTTTTTGCGCTTCGGCGATGCAATGCAATGCGAGCGTCGTCTTGCCGGAGCTTTCGGGTCCATAAATTTCGATAATTCGGCCCCTGGGCAACCCGCCGATCCCAAGCGCGATATCGAGCCCGAGTGACCCGGTGGAGATGGCTTCGATGTCGTGCGAGCGATCGTTGGCGCCGAGCTTCATGATCGAGCCCTTGCCGAACTGCTTCTCGATGTGCGCCAAAGCCGCTTCGAGTGCCTTGTTCTTGTCCATTCCGCCCCCTTCGACCACCCGCAGTTGCGGCATGGCCTTTGATTTCTTTGCGTCGTCGAACTCCAACATGGTTACGCCCCTTATTTCACGAGTTGCAGATTCAGGCAATGAACACAATGTACACTATTTGTTCTCAAATCACAAGATCTCAATAACGGTTTGCCGCAAAAAATCTTTTTAAGGAGCGTTTCGTCTTTGTTCAACGACCTGATCACTGGTAGTGGGCTAGTTTAAAATAGTTGTCGTTGGCACCCACTTGAACTCTGAAAATGCCCGTGTCATCTCTCATGCATGAGCGAACAAGCACGCTGCCACAGACCTGACAAAAAATGCTCGCACTGCGGCTTGCTATGGGCCATTTACACGACTGAGGTTAAGAGGGGTTCGCTAGGTGATCGCAACACCCAACTGACTTGCTCGTGTGGCTGGTCAATCCTAAGATGGGACTCGTCTGGAACGC
>JANLYD010000233.1:0-12579 GCA_031365465.1 Hyphomicrobiaceae bacterium | reverse complement strand
CCGATTGGGTGACGATAGGGACCTGATCACCAATCTGCAACGTGGCCTTGCGATTGTCCAAAACCATCAGCGATGGCGCCGATACAACGTTGACCTTGGTGATGGAGGCGATCGCATCGATCGCTGCCGACAACGCCGAGGTCAAGTAGAAGTACGAGAAACCCGGAAATTTTGGGGCAATAGAGCCATCTGATGCGTCACTCAACGCCGCAGAGTGTTTGCCAGCAAACGCCCACTTGACGCCAAACTTCAACTCGTCGGTCAAGGTGACCTCGGCAATCAAGGCCTCGATCATGACCTGTGTCGGCAGGACATCCATCCGATCGAGGATCTGGAGAATGCGATCGTATTCCTTGCGTGTCGCTGTGATCAAAATCGCGCTGTTGGCCTCATCGGCCACAACCCGCTGGCCAGTGCGTCCGGCCGCTTGGCTCGACGCTGCAGCTTGCTGATGATCGCCGTCGGCGGCATTGCCGATCGCCGTCGGCTGGCTCGACGACGTGGGCGACGTTCCCGCAGCCGTCGCGCCAGTTGCCGAACCCACCGGGGCCGATGTCGGAACGAGGGCCGCAGTCACGGTGCCGTTTGCGGAACCGCCGCTGCCACCGCTTGCTCCTCCCCCGCCGCCACTCGAGCGATTTGTCGTCGCGGCTTCCGCCGTCGATGCTGTCTCGAAGCGCGGCGCAACGGTGTTCGCCGGTGCACTGGTTTCCTTCGATACGATCACCTTCGACAACAGATTGGCGAGATCGGTCGCGTTGCGATTTTTCGTTTTGTAGACGAACAATTGCTCTTCGGTGGTTTCGGCGACACGATCGAGTTGGCTCAACCATTTGCGTGCAGTCTCGAGCGGGCCGGGTCGCGACGAGACGACCATGATCGCGCTCAGTCGCTTGTTCGGCAGCACGCGCACGGTTCCCTTCATCGGACCGTCTCGATCGAGACCAAGCACTGTTTCGAGTTCGCGCGAGATGGCTTCTGGATCGGACGATTTCACCGGATAGAGCGCGACGGACATCCCGCGCATCCAATCGACGTCGAACAGCGAGATCATGGCATTCATATCGTTGATTTCACGCGTGGTGCCTGAAATCAGCAGAATATTACGGGTATCATCGGTGCTCAAAACGCCACCTTGCGGAGTAATTGGTTCGATGATTCGCTTCATTTCTGAGGGTGCAACATATTTTAAGGTGGCAACGACGATCTGGGTGCCAGCACCATTCTTGTCGGACAGCAGCCCAATGCGCGCGCCCGATTGCGCTGAACCGGAGGCCGGCACGATCCGATAATTGCCATCGGTCTTGACCAACGCCGCACCATTCATCTTCAGTGCGCTCTCGAACACGTCGAGTAGGGCATCGCGATGCATCGGTACTGTCGTCTGGATGGTAATGGTGCCGCCAAGCTTGTCGGCGATGGTGTAGTTGGCCTTGAGCACGTCGCCTAAAACGCTTTTCGCAGCTTGGGCCAACGGCACGTTAAGCAAATTCAACGTGATCCGCTCGTCGCCATTGGCCCCGCGTTCGGGGGTCGCAACATTTATAAAACCCTTTGGGGATATGAAGTTTCCAGTTCCGTGTTGCTCGATGCCCTGGAACAGGTCTTCGCCGCGACGACCATTGGTCAACTGATCGGGTTTGCGGCCGGAGGCCGTTCCCTCCCGGTCTGCAGCCCGAAGATTTGAGCGTGGCGGTTGTTGATTGATAGGACCGGCAACGTCTTGCTCGGTCGCACAGCCGCCCGTTAAGGAGGACGCTACAAGCGCAAAAATGCAATAGCGCAACTTACTTGAAATCAGCACAGCTATGACTCCCACGATACCCGACCGGTTACCTTGCGACGCAGGACGAAACACAACTGTACTAATAACGACCGGTAACACCGCAGCTTCAGCGGGCGCAAGAATGTGGGATGGGTTTGGTGGGGATAAGACGGCGGAACCTCAGTCCACCATCGAAAATCCATACAATAAAAGCGTTGCAGATTGGCCATC
This sequence comes from Hyphomicrobiaceae bacterium, assembly GCA_031365465.1. Classification (GTDB taxonomy): domain Bacteria; phylum Pseudomonadota; class Alphaproteobacteria; order Rhizobiales; family Hyphomicrobiaceae; genus JABFRJ01. Next base: position 10,583 of record JANLYD010000233.1, on the reverse strand, counting down.
GCGGCTCAAGCGAACCGAGTTTTGGCCGATCGATTCTACCACCCAGTCCTGGACTTTGTCACCGGAAGCGAACCAAGCCGCCGACTTTGGTGGCACTTCGACAAGTGCGCGGGATGGCGCGGAACCGGCGACGATCCCGAGCAACTTCAAGCCGTCGACGCCGTAGATCTGTTTAATAGGCGGTTTTGGCTGCAGAGGCTGTTCCGGCACGACGCGTGCGGGATAGGTCCGGCCTTCGAAGAAAAGTGGTCGTGTAATGGCTTCTGAATAGGCCGCGATGGCCGGCAAATCCATCTTGGGGATAGTTGCGGCGCTGTCGTTGTTGGGTGTCGCTTCGTTGACTGGTGCACTCTGCTGCGTTGACGGCGATGCTTGATGATAAACCGCTCGGTACGCTGCGGTGCCGACTACCGGGACAATGAGAGCCAGGAGCAGCAATGTGATTATTGAAACTGTGAGGCGAATCATGGGCGCCTTCCAGTTCGAAGCGGTAGCGGCGCCGGAGAGTTGGTGGCCGATGGGTTTTGAGTGGCGGACGGCGAACCGGTTGTGTCGCTAGGTGCGGGCGACATTGCTGCCGCTGTCGCGAGTTGCTGGGCTGGGCCAGAAATTGGAATTTTCGCGCCGTATATGTCGATTTCCGAAATCAGCGCAGGCGCACCATCGATGGCTGTCTCAGCCGATCGCATCGGCCATGTATCGACGCGAAGGTTGAACTTCTCGACGAACAGCAACGGTTTCGAGGACTCAATACCATAGAGTACGTGTTGGAGATCGGACAGTTGCCCCCGAACAATGATCCGTAGGCCGATGTATGTGATGCCCTTCACCGTTCGCTGAGGCAATGTGTTGGCGCTGTTCAACTCAACGGAACGGGACATCGCGAGCGTCCGCAATCGGCTCTGTAAGTCGGCGACGATAACGGCATCCTGAGTGCCGCTGAGATAATCGGCGACAAGCGAGGTCTCGACACCCGGGAGCACTGCCAAGCCAGACGTCTGCGCTTGCGCATATCCGGCCTTCAAACGGGCCAGTGTTGCAAGCTGCGTGATCAATAGCGTTTCGCGGGTAGTGATCATGCCACGGATAGGAATGATCAAGGCAGCTGCCAGTAGCACCGGCAGTGCCACCAGTGCCAACACCCGGACTGCATAATGGAGTTTTCTCCACTGTGCGCGCGTGGCGGGCTTCATTTCGATGCCTCCGGAGTGATCCTAGCCGAGTTGAGACGGCCTGTGTTGATCTGGAACTTAATCTGGAAGCGCTCCACGGACCGCTGCGGATCGCGTGTCACCGGCGAAGCGAAGGCGACGTTGGTGAACTGCTTGGACGCATTGAGGAGTGAAACGAGTTCGGAAGCATTTGTCGATTGCCCGTCGATTTGCACATTGCCGTCGTCGACGCGGAATTCGGTTATCCACGTGCTGTCGGGGAGCCGTTGAGAAAGCTCGTTCCAAAGCGCGAGGGCACTCGTGCGTTCGATTTTCATCTGGCGAGGTTGCAGCATGAGCGCTGCAGACGTTGCCGCTTCATTCTGTGTCCTTCGCAAGCTCTGAACGCGGGTCGTCACCTGCTGTATGTCACTGTCGGCGAGCACGAGAGCCGACTGAAGGTTTTGAATGGCGAGCGTAACGTAGCATGCGCTGCCAAGAGCCGAGGCGATCGCCCCTGCGATCGCTGCGCGGGCGAGCCATACCGTGATGCGGGCGCGCCGACGCTCTGCGGGTCTCAGCAGATCGACATCGAGTTCGCGTCCAAGCGCGTCGACAACGGCAATTGATTTCAGTGGAATGCCGGCTGCGGCAACCTCACTCACGATGCGATCCAGGACGTGCCTTTTGACGATGTATTGACGAACGGCAAGCGTCAGGCCGGTGTGTCCGGGATCGATGATGCTCCAACCGCTATAGACATCTTTGCTGCGGAACGGTGTCGTTCGTTCCATGTCGATATCGAGGATGCTGCCGATCCGTGTCGCGGCGGCGCGCGGCAGCGTCAGGTCACGCAGTAGACAGCGCTGGACGGGAACACGGATGGTCGCCGACAACAAGGGACCAAAACGACTCGCCGTCTGACGAAAATACTCAGGAGCAGCCAGACCTGCGTCGGTGACAGTGGCTTTGTCACTCGTCGGATCCAGCGCAATGACAAGTTCTCTCGGATCCATACGCCACGCGCGCACGAGTGCAGGCGGGAGCCGAGTGCCGATCCATTCATGCAAAGTCGCCCAGTGATCCAATACGGCACTGTTCAGAATAGCGGCACGAAATGAGTTAACGGAATGCAACACTCAGCAACGCCTTTCTGGCAATTGAATTTATTTTACCGAATTTTTTCCAAGTCGCTCAGCTGTTTCAATTTCGATAAGGCTTGCTTGTTAGGATTGTCGACGCTCCGGATCAGTCCCGCTTTTGCAAAGACGATGCCATGCTCGACCAGATCCCTGATGTAAACCAGTCGACTGCGGTCTCCCGCCTCGACCCGCGCAGTTTGACCGTAGCCCGACAGCTATTGGATCATCTGGTTCAAGTGGGGTTGCTGGACCACCTGGCGGCCGATCGCGCATTCCAGGCGCAGCGTGAAACCGGAGAGCGGATCGATTCAGTGATTGCGCAACTCGGACTCTTGAGCGAAGTCGCGCTGCTGGATTCCCTATCGACTTATTTTGGCCTACCGTTGGCTCTGCCGGAACAGTTTCCGAAAGAAGCCGTTCTTCCCGCTATTTTGGACCATACATTTCTTAGGCGCGCGCGGCTGATACCTGTAGCGGCGACATTGGACTTGGTCACCCTGATCAGCGCTGACCCGTTTGCCGCCGATTCGATTGCGGCGGTCGCCTACCTTGTCGAACGCCCTGTCAAGGTGCTCCTTGCGCACACCAAGGAGATTGAAAGCGCAATCGACCGGTTATATACCCAGCCCGCGACGACCGATGCGCCCAAGACAGAAGTAGAAGCGCCGGGTGTCGCGCAGGAAGACGACGTGCAGCGCCTGCGGGATATCGCGAGCGAAGCGCCGGTCATACGTTTGGTCAACAAACTGATTGCAACCGCGATCGAGCAGCGCGCGTCCGACGTGCATGTCGAGCCGTTGGCTGACAATTTGCGAATTCGCTATCGCATCGATGGTTTGCTGACCGTCGTCGACCGGTTGCCACCGGAAATGCAGGCGGGCATCGCATCCCGCATCAAAATACTCGGGCGCTTGAACATCGCCGAACGCCGGGTGCCGCAGGACGGCCGCACCAAGTTCATTGCCGGCGGACGTGAAGTCGATCTCCGCATATCGACAGTTCCGCTGTTGCACGGCGAAAGCATAGTGATGCGTATTCTCGACCGGGAGGCGGTCGAATTGGATTTCGCAGCACTCGGCTTCAGCGACAGTGCCCGCGACCGATTGACGAAGCTGTTCGAGGCGCCCAATGGCATCGTGCTGGTGACCGGCCCAACAGGTAGCGGCAAAACCACGACACTCTACGCAGCGCTTAAGCAGTTAAATTCACCAGAACGTAAAATTTTCACCGTCGAAGATCCCATCGAGTATCAGTTGACGGGCATCAATCAGATGCAGATCAAGCCCAGCATCGGCCTTGATTTCGTGCATGCGCTGAGGTCGATTCTGCGACAGGACCCGGATGTGATCATGATCGGTGAAATGCGCGATGTGGACACAGCGCGCACGGGCATCCAGGCCTCGCTGACCGGTCACCTCGTGTTATCGACGTTGCACACGAACAGCGCGGCTGCCTCGATCACACGGCTGTTGGACATGGGCGTCGAGGACTATCTGCTTGCATCGACGATCTCCGGAATCCTGGCGCAACGCTTGGTGCGCAAACTTTGTCAGTCGTGCGCGGTATCGGTGACTGATCCCGCCAGCATTCTCAGGTCGTTGCCCGAGCAACACGCCGCTTTCGTTGCACAAATTCCGAACATCGCATTCAGGCATCCGATCGGCTGTCCGTCGTGCCGGCAAACCGGCTTCAAAGGGCGCACGACGATCTGCGAAATTCTCGTTGTGGACGACGAACTGCGCGGGCGCATTGCGCGGGGCGTCAACGATCGCATGATTGAAGAGATTGCGCGTCGGCGCGGAATGGAAACCCTTATGCAAGATGGATTGCGAAAGGTTGCGGCGGGGGAAACCACGTTGGCTGAGGTGCTGCGTGTCGCGAGGACCTGATATGCACATGTTCTCGTTCCAAGCTTACAACGGCGCCGGCGAACGCGTCGATGGCAAGATCGAGGCTGCCAGTGCAGCGCAGGCTGCTGAGTTGCTGCATCAAAAGGGTCTGCTCGCTTTCGGGACAGCTGCTCTGGGAGCGGATGAGGCGGGCAAAGTGCAATCGCCGAAGGCTCAGAAAGCGTTGTCGCTCAGCGATTTTGCCACTTTTTCCAGACAGCTCGCCACGTTGTTGAAGGCCGAACTGCCCGTGGACCAATGTCTGCGCCTGATCGCCAGCCAAGCGCCGAAAGCGCGCATCGGAATATTCGCGGATCGGGTTGCGACGTCAGTCGTGGCAGGCCGCCCGCTTTCCGAGGCGCTCCTGCAGGTGGCACCGTATGCGCCGGGGTTTATCGTGCCATTGATCCGTGCAGGCGAGGCGCGCGGAACGCTGACGCCATGCCTGGTAGATTTGGCGCGGATACTCGAGCGGCGTGTCGAGGTACGGAGCCGCGTCCGGGGCGCGCTGGTGTATCCGGCTTTACTGCTGGTATTGGCAGCATTGACGGTCATCCTCGTCGTCGTCGTGCTTGTCCCGACACTGATGCCGCTCTTCAAGGACAGCGGCGCTGCAGCGCCAGTGGCTCTGCAACTGGCAGACGGCTTCTCGCATTTGATGTCGGAGAACTGGCCGCTCGTCCTGGTGCTGTCTGGTGCGTTCAGCACCCTGATGGCGCTTGCCCTCCGCAGGCCATCCGTCAGGAGCGCGATCGACGATGCGTTGCTGGCTTTGCCAGGCATCGGAGACTTGGTCCGCAGAACAAATGTGGCGACCGTCGCGCGCACGCTTGGTTCGCTCTTGCGCAATGGCGTGCCGCTCGTAGGCGCGTTGGCGCTCACTCAGTCGGTAGCGTCCAGCCCGCGTTTCCAGCGGGCACTGGTCAATGCAACGGAGGCAGTCAAAGAGGGCAACAAGCTCACAGCTTCGTTGAAGCAACATGAGGCGTTTCCAGATGCTGCGCTGCGCTTCGTCGCAATTGGCGAGGAATCGAGCAAGCTCGACGAGATGTTGTTGCATCTCGCCGACGTCGCCGACGCCGATAACGAGAGACAAATCGACAACCTGCTCACGCTCTTGACGCCAGCGATCACCCTCTTCGTCGGAGTGTTCATCGGCGGACTGATATTGTCTGTCATGCAGGCAGTGCTCAGCGTCAACGACATTGCATTGCAATGATTGGCATGCCGCACGAGCAAAACCAGTTCAAGCCTGACGCCGGTGTCTCACTGATCGAGTTGTTGATTGTCCTTGCCATCATTGTGGCCGCCTATGCACTGGCAGTCCCGGGCGTTCGTCGAACGACTGCCAACACCGAATTGAGTGCGATCGTGCAAGACCTGACCAATCAGCTGCGGCTCACGCGCGCATCGGCGATCGCACGGGACCGCAACGTAGCGGTCGCTTTCGCGACGGTAGAAAAGACTTTCACATCGGAGTTGGACGGCCGCGTACACGCTCTTGCGGCGGATGTCGCAATTGCGCTGACGACAGCACGGGAACTTTCACGCCCCGGTGAAGAAGGCAAAATCGTTTTCTTTCCTGACGGCAGCTCTAGTGGCGGAACGATCCAGTTGCAGCGCGGCGGTCGACGCATTGTCATCGGCGTCGATTGGCTGACGGGCTACGCGCACAGCGAGGAAACTCCCTGATGACGGCGGCATCAAAAGACGAAGAAGGTTTCGCTCTGCTCGAGGTTCTGGTCGCCTTTGCGATTGTCACGCTAGGGCTGGTCTCGATCTATGCGGCGGTGGCCGGGCACTTTCGGGCCAAACGCGAGGTCGTGGCGCGACAAGCTGCTCTGGCGGACACAGCCTCACATCTCGATTTGATTGGCACGCAGGCAATCGCCGAAGAGGGGACGATTGACGGCACATACGATGACGGCATCCGCTGGAAGCTGACCGTCACAGAAATGGCTGCAGCAGGTGTCACGCTGGCGCGGCCGATGCGAGTCGTGCTCCAGGCGTTCGATCAGCGTGGGAAGCCATTGCTGCGCCTGAAGACAGTGCGTTTTGCTGTGAGGCCTCAGTGAGCGGCGTGCTCCACAAGCACAACGGGACACATCATCCTGAGCCGTCGGCTGAGGCCGGCTGGAGTCTAGTCGAGATGCTGGTGGCGCTGATGCTGCTTGCGGTGATTTGCGGCATGCTCTTGAATGCACTGGTGGGGCTGCGTGAAGCGTTCCGAACTGTCGACGGAGACGAGGCCGCAGCTCAGGTGGAGGCGGTGCAAATGCACTTGCGGCGGACCTTGACGGAGGCGTGGCCGGCAGCACGATCTGAGTCAGGTGCGCCGTTGTTCGACGCGGCAGGAAATGCGCTGGGGTTCGTGTCCAACTACAGTCCCGCCGGACAATACGCCGGCTTACAATACGTCAGACTTGAAGTTGCTCCTGCAGACCGGGGCGACGGCCGCGAATTCGTCGAGACCCGCAATGTTTTTCGCAGCAACGTGAAGATTGAAACTCGACCTAACTCGAGGTCGATCTTGTTGTCGCGCATTACCGGCATTCGGTTCTCATATTTTGGGGTGCAGGACGAAGAGACCCAGCCGCGATGGGACACGGTTTGGCGACATGGCAGCAAACTGCCGGAATTGATTGGCGTAGATGTGTCGTTCCCGGTCGGGGACAAACGCAGATGGCCGAGATTGATCGTCGCGCTGCCGACTGGGCGATAGTGGCTCGACAGGCCTCAGTTGACCACGTCTTGATCTTCGCCGATTCCACCAGGCGCGTTGTCACGTCCGAGAGTGAACACCTGGATTTGTCCCGGGCCGAGGACTTTGTAGTGGTAACCACGGCCCCATGGATCGTTCAGTCCATCTTCTTTTTTAAGGTATGGGCCGCTCCAGCGCGGGACACCGGATGGTGCTTTGGTTAGTGCGACGAGTCCCATCTCCTCTGTTGGATAACCGCCGTTGTCCAATGCGAACAATTCAAGCGCGCTGACAATCGCACTGATCTGAATGCGCGCAGAGTCGGTGCGCGCTTTACCGAGATATCGAAGCACTTGCGGACCTGCAAAAGTTGCCAGCATCGCCAGAATGGCCAACACGACCAGCAGTTCCACCAAGGTGAAGCCCGCCTCGTTGTTTGGACGTTGTGACGGATTTTTTGCGGTAAATGAAGCTCTGCCGCCGGATCGGTTCGTGCGAAACATTATTGGCTCCAAGCGACAAATGACGATGATCGCCTCCTTTTGGCGCCGCGCCTCAAATCAACGGCCCCAAGAACCAGACAATCCACGTCGCCAAAGCAAGGTACGGGCCAAAAGGGATACGCGTTTTCATCGTCAACGCCATGCCACGTATATTCGATGTAACAACGGCGGTAAGGGCGATGCAACATGCCATGAAAACCACTGTCGGCAGTCCTTCCAAGCCGACCCACGCGCCGGAGGCGGCGAGAAGCTTTGCATCTCCGAGGCCCATTCCGGGATATCCGCGAACGAAGCGGAAGCCTTCAGCCATCAAATAAAACACAGCGTAACCTGAAACTGCTGCAAGGATATGCCAGCCGATCAGCTCCAAATTTCCTGCGGGCACGATTATGCAGCCGGCGGCAATCAGCGGAAGCGTAATGACATCGGGCAGCCGCATCGTTGCAAAATCGATGAGACTCAACGCGATCAGTGCAATTGCCAGCGCAAGCGTAAGCGCTGCCGATACAGCTGACCTTTGGTGTGAATGCGACAACGCGAGAGCGATGATGCTGTAGATCGCCAGCATGCTAACCCAGGCCATGGGTGACCACGCCAAGCCTCTTTCACCGCGTTCCATTCAAGGATGACCTGGCAGGTTTAGGATAATCTTTGATGCAGCTTGTCGTGCTCTTTATTCAATACCAATACATAAAATGATTATTTGTTCTTTTACGAGCAGGCGAAAGGCTGAATTCGGTTCTGGCATGTCCGCTGCAATCGCTGCGGCAGTGACGACAACGACCATGCCGGTGTCGTCATCGGCGGTTCGATTTGGGTCACTCCATGACATGTTTGGGCTTTCTGTTTCGTGACGGTACGTCACGGCGATCCATCGGGGCGTCGATCGCCATTGCGATGGTTTGGTTTTGTTCTCCGTCGCCGATGCAACCCGCACAGGGAGCCGATGTCGCGGTCCCGACAATCTCACCGCTCACAACCGAAAGGCCTCTGCGAGCGGATACGACCGCATACATCAAGGATACGCTGGCGGCGGCCCAATTGGGCAAAGCCTTCTTTTGGGATGTGCAGGCTGGTAGTGACGGGCAGGCATGCGCGAGTTGTCATTTCCACGCCGGCGCAGATGTCCGCACAAAGAATCAGGTCAATCCGTGGTTCGATGAAGCTGACGGCCGTCCGGACATGCAGGGGATGCCGGGGATCAAACCGCAGTACGGTGCCTTCAGCCCACGCCAAAGCGACCGCAGCCAGCCGACGGGACCCAATGTCGAATTGAGCGCAGCAGACTTTCCATTCAAAACATTCGCAGACGTCACGGATCGGCACTCGCAAGTTCTCTACGAGACGAACGATCGCTTTTCCTCGTCTGGAACTTTCGCTGGCGATTTTGTTCGCGCACGTACGCCGGCCGGGCCGGTGGAGGAACGGTGTCCGCAGGCCTACGATCCAAACACATCGCCGTTTCACAAGGATGGCGTCGTGGGACGGCGCGTCGAGCCGCGCAACACGCCAACGAACATCAATACCATTTTCAACTATCGGCAGTTTTGGGATGGCCGCGCGAATTCCGAATTCAACGGTGTAAACCCTTTCGGCCCGCGAGACGAAACGGCCAAGATCTGGATCGACGTGGGAGGCGTCCCGAATTGGCGCAGCATCCTGATACAGAATGCCAGTGCCGCATCGCAGGCGGTCGGACCGACGCTCAGCAACAACGAGATGTCGTGTGCGGGCCGCAACTTTGCCGACGTCGCACGCAAACTGGTGCCGTTGACCATCCTCGGCCAGCAACGAGTGCATCCGAACGACAGCCTATTCGGACAAACTGCCGGGTTGGTCAGCGGATCATCCAAAGGCTTGGCAGGTACCACCTACGGCGACCTCATTCGCCGCGCGTTCCGCGACGATTACCATCGTGCAGGGCAATCTCAGATCGAGGCCAACTTCGCGCTGTTCTGGGGCTTGGCGATCATGGAGTACGAGGCGCTGCTCATCTCAGACCAGACCCGATTCGACCGGGATGCTCTCAGCCAGCAGGAGAAAGACGGTAAAGACATCTTTACTGGGCGAGGTAAGTGCGTGAACTGCCATAACGGCCCGTTGTTCAGCGCTGCAACAGTGACGACTTCATCCAGCGCCATTCCCAAAGTGGTCGAGCACATGGTGATGGGCGATGGCTCCGTTTCCTTTTACGACAACGGATTCTACAATATCGGGGTTCGTCCGGCGCGTGAGGATCGTGGAGTTGGCGGCGAGGATCCCTTCGGCAACGATCTCTCCTTTGCCCGCCAGTATATTCTGCGAAAGTGGGGTCGATCCACGCCGGATCACTTCCAAGTCGATACGTGTGAATTCGCGGTGCCGGTTGATAGTCGCACGTGTTTCACGGAACCGAATTTTGCGGGACTTCCCGCTGAAGCTCTGCCGCGCGACGCCGTCGACGGAGCGTTCAAGGTTCCGATATTGCGAAACGTCGGCCTTACACCCCCCTACTTCCACAATGGCGGTCAAGCCACGCTTGAGCAGGTTGTAGAATTCTACAATCGCGGTGGCGACCGGCAGGACTTTGCCGATGGATCGGATTCGACTGGCACGATGGATTTGCCCGTTTTAAGCCCATCCGGTCGCCGAGATAAAAGTAATCTAGACGATGATATCGGCGATCGCGGCAGGCGGAACGGCGGCCTTGGGCTATCCGTAGAGGATCGATCTGCACTTGTTGCATTTCTCAAATCACTGACCGACGATCGCGTGGCGTGCCATTCGGGCCCATTCGATCATCCCGAGTTGAGAATTTCGCTGGGTCACCCCAGCGGAACGACGGGGCCTGCAAATGGATTGCGGGCAGCTGACCTGATGGCGACACTGCCGGCCACGGGCTTCAATGGTCTCAGCGCGGAAAGGGACGCGAACGGTGCTTCGTTGCCGTGTTTCCCAAATTCAGGAAGTTTGTTTGGCGAATTGCAGACGGCTTTAAGTCAGATCCTTGTCAAAGACCCCGACCCCACGCCTCCCCCTCCTCCGCCTCCCCCTCCGCCTCCTCCTCCGCCTCCTCCTCCTCCTCCGCCTCCTCCTCCGCCTCCTCCTCCTCCTCCTCCTCCGCCTCCTCCTCCTCCGCCTCCGCCTCCTCCTCCTCCGCCTCCGCCTCCTCCTCCGCCTCCTCCGCCTCCGCCTCCGCCTCCGCCTCCGAAGCCTCC
>JANLYD010000198.1:0-1564 GCA_031365465.1 Hyphomicrobiaceae bacterium | reverse complement strand
TTTCAGGCCGGACTTTTGGCATACCGCATTCCTTCATTGCCATGATCGTTTTGGCGGCAGTTGCTTGGGTGGTGCTGCACCGCTCGGTTTTTGGCAGGTATCTGTTCGCGGTGGGCAAGAGCGAGGAGGCTGCTCGTTACTCCGGCATCCGCACCAATGTCGTTATCGTAACTGCCTACATCATCTGTGCCGCGCTCGCCGCCGCCTCCGCCATCTTTTTTGCCATGTACACCCGCTCGATCTCACCGTCATCACACGGAAATTTTTACGAACTCTATGCAATCGCGGCGGCGGTGCTCGGGGGATGTTCACTCCGCGGCGGCGAGGGATCGATCATTGGCATTGTGCTTGGCGCGGTGCTTTTGCAAATCCTGCAAAACCTCGTCAACTTACTCGGCATACCAAGTTCGCTGAATTTTGCGGTCACCGGGTCGGTGATCCTGGTGGGTGTCATCACCGACCAGCAGTTTGCGGAGTTCAGGCGCCGGCGGGTCGACGCAGGTATCCGGGCCGCGCGAGCAGCCGTGACCGACGCAAGCATATAAAGCAATAAAATAACCCGAACCAGGTGTGCCGCGTCGAACAACCGAGTTCGATTTGGGATTCCCTTCCAACGCGAAATGCGCCTTTCAGGGTATGTGCAAGGTTATACCAATTCTCCCTTGGCGTGACTCGTAAACGATTGAACTGAACCGTGTGGAATTCATCAATGGCGATTAGCCGGTCATCGAACGCGGCAATGCCCAGCGCCTCAACCGCGAAACGGAAAGTGGCGTGCGTGCAAACCAGCACCTTGTCGGCGCTGGCCAGAAACTCCGCGACGGCACCGACGCGGGTTTGAGCAATGCGGGCGTCATCGATGCCGGCGATGTTGCAGAGGTTCCAGCGCGGGGCGACGCGCCAGTCGGCGGAGAAGCCGTGGTTCGCCAGATCGGCATCGGCGAAGCTGCCACCGATCGAGCGCTCAGGAACGGCGATGATCGCCTGTTTGACGCCTTGGTTGGCGAGCTTGTCGAGCGCGACGAACATCAACGCGCAGGATTTGCCGGAGGCAGGCGGTGACTTGATCAGCAGGTATTGTTCGCCGCGCCGCTGCCAGACGCGCTCTTGCATGGGGCGCATGCCCTTTTCGTTCATGCGGGTAGCAACGCCGCTGCGGCCGTATTGCACCGAGATGCCGGGCGGCACGAGTGTTCCGGTCATGCCTTGGCCTCTGCGGCTTTCGCCTTGCTCTCGGCACCACGATCGATATCTTCGACGTGGCAACCGGCGAGATGCACGCCTGCCAGTTGTTCGTCGCGGCGCTTGGCGCATCAAGCATGACCTACGCCGAGGCGACCTTCACACAGACGCTCCCCGACTGGATCGGGTCGCACACGCGGGCGTTCGCGTTTTTCGGCGGCGTGCCGGGGATGGTCGTCTCCGACAATCTGCGCTCCGGCATCACCAAGGCCTGCTTCTACGAGCCTGCCGTCAACCGCGCCTATGCCGAGATGGCGACACACTACGACACGGCGATCGTGCCAGCGCGGCCGAGGAAGCCGCGCGACAAGGCGAAGGTCGA
>JANLYD010000390.1:0-7835 GCA_031365465.1 Hyphomicrobiaceae bacterium | reverse complement strand
TTCGGGGATCTCGTAGGGAATGCCGAGCCCGCCGCCGAGATCGAGACGCTCGACCGCCAGCCCCTCGCCGCGCAAACGCAGCGTCAGATCGCGCATGCGCTTGAAGGCGGCTTCGAGGTCGTCCAGCTCCATGATGAGGCTGCCGATATGGGTCGCCAGACCCAGCATTTTGACGCCCCGCATGTTCGCCGCCCGCACGTAAATGCGCGCCGCCTCGTCGAAGCTGACGCCAAATTTGTTGGCCGACGATCCGGTGGTGATCTTGGCGTGTCCGCCCGCGCCGACATCGGGATTGACGCGGATGACCGCACTTTGGCGCTTGCCCCGCGCGTGCGCGATTTTCGACAGCAGTTCGAGTTCGCTCTCGGTCTCGATGTTGATCTGATAAATACCGGCGTCGACGGCAAAGGCGAGTTCCTGTGCGCTTTTGCCGACGCCCGAGAACACGATGCGATCGGCCGGAATACCGGCTGCCAGCGCGCGGCGGATTTCGCCCTCCGACACTGTGTCGGCGCCCGCGCCGAGTTGCGCCAAAGTCGCCAGCACGGCCTGATTGGAGTTGGCTTTCATGGCGTAGAACACGCGATGCTTGGGCGCGCCAACGGCTTTGGCGAACACCTCGTAATGGCGTTTCAGCGTGGCTGTAGAATAGACGTAGACGGGCGTGCCGACTTCGGCGACGATTTTCGTTATGGCCACGTTCTCGGCGTGGAGTTGGCCATTGCGATAGTTGAAGTGATGCATCGAACGTCCGTGCGCGTGGTCTGAAAGACTATTTCTCGGTGTAGGTTCTCTGAGTATGTCGGTTGCCTTGGATTGTCCATTCGTCCCATGCGGCGGGCAGGCGATACGATCACAGTCGTGTAGGTAGGGTGCAATAGGCGCGAGCCGTATTGCACCGCCACAACCTCAAAAGGTGCAATACGCTCCGCTATTGCACCCTACGTCTCGCTCACAAGAAGGCACTCCCATGCTGCCGCCGCTGCCACCGCATCCCGATCTCGGCAAACTGCCGCTCGACCGCATGAAGTTCGAAATCGGCGGCGTGTTCTGGCCGATGGACGTGGTGCGCGACGAGACGGCGCAACTGGGCGTCACGCAGGATCGCGAGCTTTATCCGTTCGGGTTGATGATCTGGGAATCAGCGGTCGTGCTCGCCGACGTGATGGAAGAGCGCGGGCGCCACCTCGACCGACGCTCAGTGCTGGAACTCGGGTGCGGCGTCGGATTGCCCGGCCTTGTTGCGCAGAGGCACGGTGCCCACGTGGTGCAGACTGATCATGACGCGCTGGCGTTGGCGCTCTGCAGGCATAACGCGGCGCTCAATCGCATCGCGGGCGTGGAACAGTTCGTCGGCGATTGGAATGCCTGGACGCACGCCCAGCGCTACGATCTGATCATAGGCGCCGACATCATTTACGATACCGCCGACTACGAGGTGCTGGAAAAAGTGTTCCGCACCAACCTCGCGCCGCGCGGCGAGGTGTTGCTGACCGACCCGATGCGCCAGCAGACGATCGCACTGTTCACCGTCATGGAAGACGCGGGCTGGACCATCGACACCACGCACCGCATGCAGCCGACGGTCACGGAAGCCTACAAAGCCAAAGCCGAAATCGAAGTTCAAGTCGTGACGGCACGGTTACGGTGAGGTGTGCAATTCAAGACGCCGGCCGCAGCCACTATTCCTGAACTGACTTACTTCAGCACTTTGTTGAAAAACGCGATCAAGTCCGCATTCAGTCGGGTGTGAATGGCACTGCGGTCGACGCCGCTGGGATCGGAGCAGATGGACCGGGCCATCAACCAGAAACTCCACGAACACGGCGCCAGAAATACGAAATGGCCAGCGCCCGCCAAGACAACGTATTCGGGCTTTTGCGGGAGGAAATTTACAATCCTTTCGGCGGACCAAGGGTGCGGCACCATCTCGTCAGCGGATGGGCGATAGATGATTACCGGTACTTTCACGTCGGCCAGCGCTCGGGCGTCGAATAGGTAACCGAGCGCCGGTGCCAGCAGCACTATTGCACGCACGCGAGCGTCAGCAACCGGTTTCAGGTCTGGTTTGAAGCGTTTGCCGCCAGCCGCGTCCGCGCGTTTCCGATAGGGATCGACAGCAACCGCAGCACGATATGCGTCTTGCAGTGTAAAATCGGGCTGCGCGCCCGCCACGAGAAGCGCCGTGTAGCCACCAGCGGAATGACCGACCATGCCGATCCGTTCGCGATCGATCAGCGGCCCGATTGCGGGCTCCGCCAAGACGCCGTCGATCAGTGCCTTGATATGGTGGGGACGACCGAACAACTGCAAATCGGTCGCGAAGCCGCTGTCGTCCCGAAAGTTGTCACGCGGGTGTTCAACTGCGGCAGCGATGAAGCCCGCTCGTGCGAACGCTACCAAACTGTCGTGATGACCAAGCATGCTGCCGCCAGTGCCGTGTGACAGCACGATCAACGGAAATCGTCCGGCAGCGGGTGGACTTTGCTTTCCGGCAGCAATCGTAAACGGGCCAAGCGAGGTCGACGCTGGAGCGGCCGCAGTCGGATAAACGATGATCGCCGGCATCGGGCCGTTCTCGACCGGATCGATCAAACTCAGTGTGACGAAGCCCGCTTCAAACGCACCGGCAGGGGTTATTGAGGCGCCGCTACCGCTCAGACATATGAGCAAGACCAGGAGGCGTCGGAGAAATTGCATCACCTGAGGCCCAGATCGCAGTCGGATACGCTAACCAGCGGCGCTCACCGCCTACTGCAGCAATCCATCGAGAAAAAAGCCCTTATGCGGCTTGGGGGCGTCGCCGGCTTTTTTGCCTTGGCCGCTGTCGGCATCCGCGGTGGTGGAGGGGGCGGGGCCGTCGACGTTGGCCGAGGGCTTGTCGAGCGTGCCGCGCACACCGCACGCTGCCAAGAGCCCGGCGGCGGCGACGAGTATCAAAGTTGTTTTGGCTGGGATCAACACGCTGCCACCCTAGATTGTATTTTCCTTCGTGTCACCACGCGAGCGCCAACAGGATTAAAGTTGGCGCGCTTCCTTGAGCGGAAGCATGATGCAGAAGGCCCCTCCGACTCCCCTAGCCCGTCCGGCTGAGCTTTTCCAGTCGCTTCGACCAGGCTCGCGCCATTTTACGGACATTCTGTGGCGCAGTTCCCCCATGGCTGACCCGACTGGCCACCGAATTCTCGACCGACAGCACCGACAACACAGCCTTTGTGATCCGCGGCTCGACCGCCTGCATCGCCGCCAGCGGCAAATCTTCGAGGCCCACGCCCTCGGTCTCGGCCGATTTGACGATGGACCCGGTGACGTGATGCGCCTCGCGGAACGGCAGCTTGAGCTCCCGCACCAGCCAGTCCGCCAGATCGGTGGCGGTGGAGTAGCCGCGACCGGCTGCCGCGTGCATCGCTGCCGGCACCGGCTCGAGATCGAGGATCATGCCGGTCATTGCAGCGAGTGCGACGTTGAAATTATGGATGGCATCGAAGGTCGTTTCCTTATCTTCCTGCATGTCCTTCGAGTACGTCAGCGGCAAGCCCTTCATCACCATCAGCAGCCCCTGGAACGCGCCGGCGATGCGACCCACTTTGGCGCGGCACAGTTCGGCTGCGTCCGGGTTGCGCTTCTGCGGCATGATCGACGAGCCCGTCGTCCAGCGATCCGTCAGCTTGATGAAGCCGAACTGCGGCGTCATCCAGATGACGATTTCTTCGCTCAGCCGCGACAGATGCATGGCGCAAATGCTCATCGCGGCCAGTGTTTCCAGCGCGAAATCGCGATCGGCGACGGTATCCAGCGAGTTCGCCGTCGGCCGGTCGAAGCCCAATGCTTCAGCCGTCATGTGGCGATCGATCGGAAACGACGTGCCGGCCAGCGCCGCCGCACCCAGCGGACATTCGTTCATGCGGGCGCGGGCATCCGTGAAGCGACTGCGATCGCGGGCGAGCATTTCGACGTAGGCCAACAGATGATGGCCGAATGTGACGGGCTGCGCTGGCTGTAGATGCGTAAATCCGGGCATGATGACGTCGGCGTGCGCGTCCGCTTTCGCAACCAACGCGCCCATCAGTTTGAGCAGCGCCGCATCGATGGCATCGACGGCATCGCGCACGTACAGACGGAAATCCAAGGCCACCTGGTCGTTCCGCGAGCGCGCCGTGTGCAGACGCCCGCTGGCTGCACCAATCAATTCCGACAGCCGGCTTTCGACGTTCATGTGGATGTCTTCGAGCGCCAGCTTGAACTCGAATGTGCCGCCTTCGATCTCGGACAGCACCGTATCGAGCCCGCGCTGGATCTCTTTGCCGTCGCCCTTGGTGATGATCCCCTGTTTCACCAGCATGTCGGCATGCGCCTTCGAGCCGCGAATATCTTGCGGTGCCATGGCCTTGTCGAAGCCGATCGACGCGTTGATCGCCACCATCAGATCGTCGTTTGACACCTCGAAGCGACCGCCCCACATCTTGTTGGCGGATTTATCGGTCATGAGCTAAGTCCTTTGTCGAAGGCGGCTTGGAGGCTTTAAGCGAATGGCCAATGCAATGAGACACAGTGCGCTTTGGGGTGCGCTGGCCCTCGCAGTTGGTGCCGTCGCGATATACGTGACGATGCAGCGCCCAAGCAATGGTCCGTCTGATGGGCCGTCGCAGACGGTGGCGAGTTCTGGCGCATCGAGCACGGCACCCGCCAGCGCGCCGATCGGTGCTTTCGTGCGCAAGCCAGTGCCCCAAGCTCTGCCCAACGTGACGTTTCAAAACGAATTGGGACAGCCTGTTACGCTCGAAAGTTTTCGGGGCCGGGTCATATTGCTGAATCTGTGGGCGACGTGGTGCATTCCCTGCCGCAAGGAGATGCCGGCGCTCGACCGCTTGCAAGCTGCTGTGGGCTCCAATGATTTCGAAGTGGTGGCGCTGAGCATCGATCGTTCCGGCGTTGCCGGGGCACGCAAGTTTCTCGACAGCATCGGCGTTTCGAAGCTCAAGCTTTATGCCGACCCCAGCGCCAAACTCGGCAACGAACTCAAGGCCATCGGGCTGCCCACCACCTTGCTCATCGACCGCCAGGGCCGCGAAATCGGCCGCCTCATAGGTCCCGCCGAATGGGACGACCCACAGTCGAAAGCGTTGGTGGCTGCGGCGGTTGCGGGGAAGTAGTTAGTGGTTAGTGGTTAGTGGTTGGTAGTTAGTGGTTAGTCGCACTCGCTGTTTCCGCCTGCCGATTGATCGAGACAGCCGAGACAGTCTGGGACGAGCGATGCGCCACTCGGGTCAGCTGACGGCCAGCGCTCCGCGAGAAAGAAATTGCAGGCTTACATTGGCTCTGATTATCTGTTGGCAGATCTATTGTTGAGGATTTGATCATGCGCCATTTGATGACTTTGATCTTGACGAGCTTAGCACTATTCGCCGTCGCGCCCAGCGAGGCATTCGCCGCTCGGCCTCTCTACCAGCGCTATCTGGCAGGCGAGACGTGTTACCTCAAACTCTACGACGCCACTCACATGCGCCGGCATCCGAAACAGACACTTTCAAAATTTCACGTCGTGGCGATGACGCCCGATCCGCTCAAGGCCAAACATCCCAACGAGTTCAACGTGCACTTCGGTTACTGGATCAAAAACGCCGGATATTACGATGGTCAGGCAAAATGCGTGGCCAGCGGTTCTGGAGCGAACTGCTCGGCCGAAAGCGACGGCGGTACTTTTTCGCTCGCGCCCAGCTTCCGGCAAATCAAAGTTTCGCTGGGATCGCGCCTGCAGCTGGAAGGCTCAAAAGGCAGCAGCGCGAACGTGTCCACGCCCGACAATCGAGTCCTACTGCTCCCACCCGCGCCTCGGGGCAGCTGCTCGAAATCGTAAAATCGTTGCTTGCTGCCACTGATGGGGTGCCGTTGCGCGGTGTCTGCCGCCACGTGTTGCGTTTGCCTCCTTGTTCGGCGCACTCTCAGGCAACTCCAACCGCTCCACCAAAGGCCATGCCATGAAGCTCGATTCGACTATTTCTGCCGTCATCACGGGTGGGGCTTCGGGGCTTGGGGCGGCGACGGCACGATTACTGGCATCGCACGGCGTGAAGGTTGCCTTGTTCGATCTCAACGAGGAGCAGGGCGAGGCGCTGGCCAAGGAAATCGGCGGCGTGTTCTGCAAGGTCAACGTGACGTCGACAGCCGAAGTGGATGCGGGGCTCGTCAAATCGCGCGCCGCCATCGGGCAGGAACGCATTCTGGTCAACTGTGCCGGCGTCGGCGGCTCGCACAAAACCGTCGCTCGCGACAAGCAATCCGGCGAGATCCGCGAATACCCGCTCGACAATTTCGAGCGCATCATCGGCATCAACCTGATCGGCACATTCCGCTGCATCACCAAATCTGCCGCCGGCATGTTGAAGCTCGACCCGTTGCCCGACGGCGAACGCGGCGTGATCATCAACACCGCCTCGGTCGCGGCGGAGGACGGGCAGATCGGGCAAGTCGCCTACACCGCTTCAAAGGCCGGCGTGGTCGGCATGACTCTGACTATCGCACGCGACCTCTCCAGCGAACGCATCCGCGTCAACACGATTTTGCCCGGTATTTTCGACACGCCACTGCTGCAGCGTGCGCCCGAAAACGTCAAAGCCGCGCTGGCCGCCAGCGTGCCGTTTCCGAAGCGGCTCGGACGGCCGGAGGAGTTCGCGCAGGTCGCCCACACCATGATCACGTGCGGCTACTTCAACGGCGAAGATGTACGGCTCGACGGGGCGATCCGCATGGCTCCGCGATGACGACACGGCACGACGATCTGATCGCCGAACAGTTCGCGCAGCAGGCCGCATTGTTCGCGAACGCTCCCGTGCTGCATTCGGCGGCGGCGCTTGATCTGCTCGTTCAGGCAGCCGCGCCCAAGCCGGCCGATCTCATGCTCGACGTCGCGTGCGGGCCGGGGACGGTCGTTGCTGCTTTCGCACCCCACGTCGCGCATGCAGCCGGCCTCGATGCGACCGAGGCCATGATATCGGAAGCGCGCAAGCTGGCCGCTGCTCGGGACCTGGACCATGTTTCGTGGTATCGCGGGGACGTTTACGCGCTGCCGTTCGACGACGGGGCGTTCGACATCGTCACCTGCCGCTTCGCGTTGCATCATTTCGAGCGTCCGGAGCGGGCACTGGCTGAGATGGTGCGCGTATGCAAACCCGGTGGCCGCATCGTCGTGTGTGATGCGGTGGTTTCCGACGATCCGGTGAAAGCCGCAGCGTTCAATGCGATGGAGCGACTGCGCGATCCTTCGACAGTCGAGTTCCGGACGCTGGCGTTTCTCACTGGCCTGTTCGGCGAGGCTGAACTTCCGCCGCCGCTGGTGTCGCGCTATCAGTTCCCCGTTGAAATGGAAGCGCTGCTCGCGACATCGTTTCCAGCCCACGACGACCGAGACGGCGTGCGCCGTATGCTTCGCGCGGCAATCGCCGAAGATTTGATCGGTGCCACTATGCGGGAGCAGAACGGGCAAATTTTATTCGAGTATTCGGTGGCAATTTTAGCCGCAGTCAAAGTGTGAGCGAAAATCCTCCGTCATGCCGAAACACGTTTTTTTGTTCGCTTTGCGATCGAAACTTTTGCGGTAATTTGAACGGTTTATGTCGCTGCGAGCGTTATGGTTGCTAAGGCTTTCCTTGTCAGTCATGAGGCGTTGGGCATGTATCATTCCAAAACGCACGCTATCGCGTACAATAGCAGCGCAATGCTCGTTGCGCTTGGTCTTTGCTCCGGGCCGGCGTCAGCAACAGAAACACGACACAGTGCGTGGGGCGTTTTAAGCACGGGTCCCACAGGTCCGCTCGTCTCCTACCCTGCCGATGTGT
>JANLYD010000389.1:0-17805 GCA_031365465.1 Hyphomicrobiaceae bacterium | reverse complement strand
CATGCCCGAATCTGAAATCCGCAATTTCACGATCAACTTCGGCCCGCAGCATCCGGCGGCGCATGGCGTGTTGCGCCTCGTGCTGGAACTCGACGGCGAAGTCGTGGAGCGCGTCGACCCACACATCGGCCTGCTGCATCGTGGCACGGAGAAGCTGATCGAGCACAAGACCTACCTGCAGGCGATCGGCTACTTCGACCGGCTCGATTACGTTGCGCCGATGAACCAAGAGCACGCCTTCTGCCTCGCCACCGAGAAGCTGCTGGGCATGACCGTGCCGCGCCGCGCACAGTTGATCCGCGTGCTGTATTCCGAAATCGGCCGCATCCTCTCCCACCTTCTGAATGTCACCACGCAGGCGATGGACGTCGGCGCGCTCACCCCGCCGCTGTGGGGCTTCGAAGAGCGCGAGAAGCTGATGGTATTTTACGAGCGCGCCTCCGGCTCGCGCATGCACGCCAAATACTTCCGGATGGGCGGCGTGCATCAGGATCTGCCCGAGCGCCTCGTCGAGGATATCGCTGCCTGGGTGCCGCC
The DNA here is from genome assembly GCA_031365465.1 of Hyphomicrobiaceae bacterium. Taxonomy (GTDB): domain Bacteria; phylum Pseudomonadota; class Alphaproteobacteria; order Rhizobiales; family Hyphomicrobiaceae; genus JABFRJ01. The sequence goes on along the minus strand of JANLYD010000389.1, from coordinate 17,268 downwards.
CTTCCTCAAGGTCGTGGACGATATCGAAAGCCTGCTGTCTGAGAACCGCATCTTCAAGCAGCGTAACGCCGACATCGGCGTCATCTCGCTCGAAGACTGCATCAAGTGGGGTTTTTCCGGCGTGCTCGTGCGCGGCTCCGGCGCGGCGTGGGATCTGCGCAAGAGCCAGCCCTACGAATGCTACGCCGAAATGGATTTCGACATCCCCATCGGCAAGAACGGCGATTGCTACGATCGCTATCACATCCGCATCGAAGAGATGCGCCAGTCCGCCCGCATCATGGCGCAGTGTTGCGAAAAGCTGATGCGTGACGACGGTCGCGGCCCGATCACCTCAGCCGACAAGAAAGTGGTGCCGCCGAAGCGTGGCGAAATGAAACGCTCGATGGAAGCGCTCATCCATCACTTCAAGCTCTATACCGAGGGCTTCCATGTGCCTGAGGGCGAGGTGTACGCCTGCGTCGAAGCCCCCAAGGGCGAGTTTGGCGTCTACCTCGTCGCCGACGGTTCGAACAAGCCCTATCGCTGCAAAATCCGCGCACCCGGCTTCCCCCATCTGCAAGCCATGGACTTCATGAACCGCGGGCATCTTCTCGCCGACGTGTCCGCCATTCTCGGAAGTCTCGATATCGTGTTTGGCGAAATCGATCGGTAATTCTCCAATCGCGTATGCAGCCGACAGCCATACTGCCTGCACACCTCCCTGCCATCCTTGCGCTCAACCAGCGTTTCGCGGGTGAGATGGCGCCGCTGACGGCCGCGCAATTGGATGCGCTCGTCACGTCGTCCGTTTACGCGCGCTGCATGGGGACTGTCGACGGCTTCCTGGTCGCCTTCGATCAAAACTCAGACTACGACGGCGAGAACTTCCGCTGGTTCAAAGCGCGCTTCGAGCGCTTTTTGTATGTAGACCGCATTGCGGTTGATCCCACCGCGCATGGCCGGGGCATTGCCAAGGCGCTCTACGCGGATTGCATCGCTTGGGCCGTGCGGCACCATCACACTTTGCTGACGTGTGAAATCAATACCGATCCCCCAAATCCCGCTTCGGCGGCTTTGCACTCTGCTCTGGGCTTCCGCAAAATCGGCAGCGCCCAACTGGACACTGGTGCCAAAACGGTCGCCTACCTGGCGAACAGCCTTGTCGCATCTTGATCAATGCGGGTAAAAGGACATGGCTATTCCGTGCCAGCCGTCATCCCACCCGAGACCCGCCATGCACATCATGATCTTCCAAGGCTCGCCGGAGGCGGGACAGCGAGCTATCGCGCACATCGGCGGACGTACGAACGAGGCGCTGTTTACGGAAACTCTGCAGTCGCAGGACGCGAGCGTTAAAACCTTCACGCTCAATGTCGTCGACGGCGAGCGGTTGCCGCAGGGCATGGCGCTGTCGGATTTCGACGGCGTCGTGATCACGGGCTCGCCGCTCAGCGTCTACGAGGATGTACCGGGGGTGCATCGGCAGATCGAATTGGCGCGTACGGTGTTCGAAGCGGGTATCCCGACGTTCGGGAGCTGTTGGGGATTGCAGCTGATGACAGCGGCGCTCGGTGGCAAAGTCCGGCTCAATCCACGCGGCCGCGAGATCGGCTTCGCGCGCAGCATCGCACTCAATGAGAATGGGCGCGCGCATGCGATGTATCGTGACAAGCCCACGGCTTTTTCAGCCTTCTGCAGCCATCAGGACGAAGTCGAAGCCCTGCCTGCGGGCGGTACGGTGTTGGCCTCCAACGCTGTCAGCGACATCCAAGCTGCCGAAATTTGCCGCGGCGACAGTTGCTTCTGGGGCGTGCAGTACCACCCGGAATTCGACTTCGGCATCATGGCCGCGCTCATTGCCAAGCGCGCGGACAAGCACATGTCGGAAGGGCTGGCCCGATCGGCTGACGACGTTGCAGCCATTGTCGCCGACCTGCGCGCGCTGAATGACGATCCGTCGCGCAAAGATCTCGCTTGGCGGTACGGGCTTGAAGCCGACGTGCTGGACTTCGACATGCGCCGAGCCGAGTTCGGGAACTGGCTCACGACAAAAGTGCAGCCGTACGCCGCGTCGAAGACGTAACGCGCTGCACCGGCCGGTCGATGGGCCTGTGCAAACAACGCGCCGTGTCTCAGCTCGAATCGATCGTGTGAGCTTTTACGCCGTGCCGCGCGCTGCGGCATCGATGTGCTGCATCAGCTTCTCGTCCATGCCGAGGCCGGTTCCCAGTGCCACGAGGAAGTCGTTGTTCTGGTCGCTGTCGAGATCAATGGCGACGCGCGCTGCCGTAAAGACCTGCACAGCTTCCTGCTCGGTTTTGACGCCGGCCACCAACGCTTCGACGGTCGCCGGACTATTCAGTTCGTTGGCGAGAAATTCTTCCGCACCTGCTTCCATACCCGCCTGCTTAAGGCTGCCGAAAATTTTTTCCTGCTCCTTGGGATCGATCCGGCCGTCGGCGGCGGCAGCAGCAATCATCGCCCGCACATACAGCAGCGCCGAATCTTGTGTCACAGCGGCTGTTTCATAGCCGGTGCCGCGGGGCGCTTCCGTCAACTGTGCAGCATCCGCGCCGGTCAGCAGCGGCCGCCCCGCCTGATAATTTTGCAGCGCCTTGTAGGCGAGGCCACCGATCAGCGCGAGACTGCCAAGCTTGACCGCTTTGCCAGCCAGCGTGCGACCGGCATGCGTGCCGAGGACGATCGCGCCAAGTCCACCTGCGGCAGCGCCCGCGCCAGCCTGGTTTTTTGAAACCCAATCTTTGATCTGGTTCAAGATTTCGTTCGGATCTTGGCCTGTAGCGCCGCGCGTGGCTTCCCGCATGTGGCCCGACGCGCCGGTGGCATCGTCGATGCGGCGCGCGCCTTCGCTGACGCCGGACTTCGCCTGCCCCAGCACCTGGCCGAGAATATCGGTAATGCTGCCGCCGCTGCCCAACTGTCCCTGCAGCTTGCGAAGCATGTCTTCGAGACCGCCGCCCTCACCACCGGCAGCAGCCGGCGATGCTGGTTGCCCACGCTGAGCCGGTGCCGCATTTGGTTGCTGTCCGCCGCCCAGAATCTGGCCGAGCAGATCGCCAAGGCCACCACCGCCAAGTGAAGCGCCGGATGCGCCGCCTCCGCCCTGCTGTGGCTGTCCGGGATTCTGGCCCAGCTTGGCAAGGATATCGGCAAGGGTGCCGCCACCCTGCCCCGAGGCTTGCGGCTGCGCGGGCTGCTGCTGTGCGCCGTTCATGACCATTTCCAGCAACTTCTTGGCATCGAACATGGCAGACTCCGTGGGGCTCTCGTGGTTTTAAATTAATCCGCGAGTGTTGCGTTTCTGTGACAGGTGGTACTGCGCAATCGTCGCCGACGCAATGACTTGCATCACAGAGACACTTACGTGAATTGCACCATTGAAATCAGAACAGTTGCGCTTAGCGTCGTTCCGGTCTTGTTGCGGGATAGTCCAGCACTTGCCGCAACTCTGCTCGTGCCGCTTCGAATTCGCGTACGAACTGGGGCTGCTGCATCATGGCGTAGGCGATGACGGTGCCCGAAATTTCGCCTGCCTGCACGTCGCGCGGAAAATGCTGACCCAACACCACGCGATTGACCGCATATTCCCGATTTCGCTCCGCTAGCTCGTGATGCTTCTCCGGCACCATCTTCGCCAGCAGGATCGCTGCGACCGTCGTGAACACCACGCCGCCGCTCGGGTAAGCCGTGGGCAGACGCGGCGTGCCGCCAAGCGCCAGTACGTCCTTGCTTGCGGCGGCCGGACGCGGGCGCTGCAGGGCATTCTTTGCCGCGATCAGAATGGCGCGCGCGTCAGCCTCCGCCTTTTCGAGGAAGGCATCCGTCAGCGGCAGGTTGTCTTTTTTGTAGTTGGGCCCGAGCACGTCGTCGAAGCGGTAGATCGACAGCACGTTGTCGGCGATGGCACGCGCCACCTGCGGCTCCGTGCGATTTTCCTGCATCTGTATGACCTCAGCGAGATCCATGCGCGCCTGCGCGGAGTTCGAAGGCGGCGGTGGTGGGATCAGCTCAGTCAGATCGATGACGGCATCGAGAAAGTTCAGCTTCTGTGCCGACGCCGGAGACGCGCCGAGCGTCACCAAGGCCAGCGCCAGCGTCGACAACTTGGTTCTCATGATCGATCCTTGGAATGTCGTTGCGTGAAATCCTGCGATCGAACCGTCCACACTTCAGCAGGAACCGGCCCGATCGATGATCCGCGCAACTATACATCCCAGAGTTGAACGCAACAGCGATCATTCGCACGCTGCGCGAGAAATAGTCTGACACTATAGCCGCGAACGGGCTACTCGGCCGCGACGGGATGCGGTTTGGCTCGCGCCTTCCATGTCTCGTCGGCCTGCTGTTCGGCAGCCACATCGGCCTCGTCACTCGCTCCCACGAAGCGGCCGAAGATGCGCCAGACGAAGATCCCGACATCGTCGAGCACGGCATAGACGGCCGGCACGAACACCAGCGACAGCACCGTCGACGAAATCAGCCCGCCGATCACCGCGATGGCCATCGGCACCCGGAATTCACCGCCCGACCCGGCATTGAGCGCTGCGGGCAACATGCCGCCGACCATCGCGATTGTCGTCATCACGATCGGTCGTGCACGCTTGCGTCCGGCGTCCACGATGGCGTCGGCGCGCGACATTCCCCTGGCGATCTGCTCGACCGTGAAGTCCACGAGCATGATGGCGTTCTTGGTCACGATGCCCATCAGCATGAGGATGCCGATCACGACCGGCAGACTGATCGCCTGCCCGGTCAATGCCAGCGCCACGATGGCGCCGCCGATCGACAACGGCAGCGAGAACAGGATCGTGATCGGCTGCAGGAACGAGCCGAACAGCAGCACCAGCACCGCGTACACCATCATTAGTCCGAGCCCCATCGCCTTGGCGAAACTCTCGAACACCTCTTTCATCACTTCTGCGTCGCCGAACTGCTTGATTTCCACACCGGTAGGCAACTTTTGCGCCGCTGGCTGCTTCATGACCGCCGCCAGTGCTTCACCGAGCGGCGTGGTGCCCGCGAGATCGCCGCCGATCAGCACGCGCCGTTGCCGGTCGTAACGGTCGATCGCCGTCGGCCCCTGGCTCAGTTCGAAGTCGGCCACCTGCGACAGCGGCACCATGCCGCCGTTGATGGTCGCCACCTTGAGCATTTCAAGCGTCTGCCGGTCGCCGCGCGCGCGTGTCTCCAGTTCGACCCTGATGGGGATCTGCCGGTCATCGATGTTGAGCTTGGCAAGATTGGCGTCGACGTCGCCGATGGTGGCGATGCGCACCGCTTCCGAAATGACATCGGTGGTGATGCCCAGATCGGCCGCTAGTTCCGTCTTCGGACGTACGCGCAGTTCCGGCCGGTCAAGTTCAGCGGTCGAACTGACGTTGGTCAGCAACGCCTGTCCCTTTTCGCCCAGCACACGTTTCGACTGGCTCGTCAGATCCGCCGCCACCCGGTTAACGGCCGCCGCATCACGGCCAGTCACGACCAGCGCAAATCCGCGCTGTCCGTTGTCGCGTAGGAACCAGTACCGCATGTCAGGCAGCAGTGCGAGATCGCGGCCGATTTCTTCGGAGATCTGCGTTTGCGACAGCTTCCGCCGCTCCTTGTCGACCAGATTGACGACCAGTGTCGCCTTGCGCACTTCCGCGCCAGTGCCCAGCAACTTGCCGCCGTTGACGAACACGCTGCGCACGTCGTCGCGTTTCATGATGCGGTCGGTAATGTCGTTGGTGATCTTGCGCGTATCGGCCAGCATCGTGCCCGGCGGTAACTCGATGGCGAGCAACGCGCGACCCGAGTCGTCGGTTGGAATGAACGCCGACGGCAGCAGGAAGAACGAGCCGATCGACGCTGCGAAGATCGCCAGACCCAATCCGACGGTCGCGAAGCGGTGCCTCACCGACCAGCGCACCAGCCGCGTATACAGCCGCAACCAGGCGGGTTCTGGATCTTCGTGCCCGCCGCTCCGCAGGAAGTAGGCCGCCAGCATCGGCGTTACGAACCGAGCTACCAGAAGCGAAAAGAACACCGAGATCGCGACCGTCAAGCCGAACTGTTTGAAATATTGCCCGGCTATCCCGCCCATGAAGCTCACCGGCGTGAACACGGCGATGATCGTCGCCGTGATCGCCATCACCGCGAGGCCGATCTCGTCGGCCGCTTCCAGCGAGGCGCGATAGGCGGACTTGCCGTCGCGCATGTGGCGCACGATGTTTTCGATTTCCACGATGGCGTCGTCGACGAGAATGCCGGTGGCGATCGTGATGGCCAGCAGGCTGACCAAATTGAGCGAGAACCCGAGTTGATCCAGCACGAAGTACGCCGGAACGATCGACAGCGGTAACGCGATGGCAGTGATGATCGTCGCGCGGATATCCTTGAGAAACACCAGCACCACGAGGATCGCCAACGCCGCGCCTTCAAGCAAAGTGTGCATCGTCGAATCGTATGCGCCCCGCACGGCCGTCGTGGTGGTGTCGATCATCCTCAGTTCGACATCCGGATTGGCTTTGGCGATCGTCTGTACCGCCTTGTCGATGTCGGCAGACACCGTCGTGTCGCTGGCGCCCTTGGCCCGCACGATCGAGAACGCCACGACCGGCTGGGTATTATAGGTCGCAAAGATGCGCGCTTCGGAAGCACCATCGCCGACGGTGCCGAGCTGATCCAACCGCACTTTGCGGCCCTTCGGCAGCGCGATCATCGTGCTGGCAAGCGCTGCGACATCAGCCTTGCCGGCCAGCGTCCGGATGGCTTGCTCGCGCCCTGCGATTTCGCCACGTCCACCAGCCAGATCGATATTCGTGGCGCGGATCTGCTTGTTCACGTCGCCGGCCGTGACGCCGAACGCGTTCAGCCGATCCGGATCGAGCGAAACCCGCACTTCGCGATCGACGCCACCGACCCGCTCGATCGAGCCGACACCTTTGACGCCTTGCAGTGCGCGGATCACCACGTCGTCGACGAACCACGATACTTGCTCCGGCGTCATGCCGGGTGCCCGCGCCGCATACGTCACGATCGGCAAGCCTTCCACGTCGAGCCGGGAAACAATGGGCTCTTCGATGTTTTTCGGCAGATCCGAGCGCACGCGTGAGACGGCGTCTTTCACGTCGTTCAGCGCGCGATCTGAGTTCATTTCGAGCCGGAACTCGATCGTGGTGACCGACGAACCTTCGGTTACCGTCGAGGTGATGTGCTTGATGCCGTTGACGCCCGCGACGGCGTCTTCGATCTTTTTCGTGACCTGCGTTTCGAGTTCGACGGGCGCCGCGCCAGCCTGATAAATGCGCGTCTGGATGATGGGCACGTCGATGTTGGGGAAACGCGTGACCGGGAGCTGCATGAAGCTCGACCAGCCCACCACCATCAGGATCAGAAATCCGATCACCGACGGGACGGGCTTGCGGATCGACCAGGCGGAAACATTCAAGCTCATGACCGGTTCTCGCTCAGCTTGGTGGATTTCGTGATCGGACGCACGGCGTCGCCGTCACGCAGGAACGAACCGGAACGTGCGACCACGACATCGCCTTCAGTCAGCCCGCTCCGCACTTCCGTTTCCGTACCGTTCGACAGCCCCAGCTTGACCGGCAGCGTCACCACTTTGTTGTCGCGCACGACCTGCACGCTGGCGCCGCCGCCCACATAGAGGATCGCCGCTGCCGGCACGGCCAGTCCGCGACTTGTGGCTGTCGTGACGACGCCGCGCGCAAAGCCGCCTATCCGCAGTTTGTCGTTGTCGCCGAGAAAGACCCGCACGCGGCCGAGACGTGTCGTTCTGTCGATCTCCGGCGAGATCAAGCGCACCTTGCCCGTGGCTTCGCCCCCGCCCGGGAGTGCAATCGTCACCGGCTGGTCGGTCTTGATCCGAGCGATCTGGCTATCCAGCACTTCCGCTTCGAGCTCCACCTCGTTGCGCGCGACGATGCGGAACATCGGATCACCGACGCCGGCCACAAACCCGCCCACCCGCGCCACGCGGCGGCTGATGACGCCCGCTTCCGGCGCCGGCACCTCGGTGCGGCTGCGCTTCCAGTTGAGTTCACGTCGCAGCGCTTCGATCTGCTTCTTGTCCGCCTCCGCCGCCGTCACCGCGTCGCGGGCCATGACCAGCGTCGCCTCGGCGATCTTGGCCCCAGACTCGCGTGCGTCCTGCACCGCTTCGGAGACGTAACCGGACTGCCGCAGGGATTTCCCGCGATCGAACGTGTTGCGAGCTTCGATCAGCTTGGCCTGCGCCGACGCGAGATTGCCGTTCGCCTGCGCGATGGAGGCGGTCGCCTTGGCCTGCGCCGCATCGTTCTGCGCCAACTGCGCATCGAGCGTATCGGTGACAAGCCGCGCTAAAATCTGGCCCTTCGTCACCTTGTCGCCTTCGTCGGCGAGCACCTCGACCACCCGCAGGCCTTCGACCTCCGGCCCGACGAGTATCTCTTCGCGCGCCACCAGCGAGCCGGTGATCACCACCTGCTCGACGAAATCCATCGCCTTCACGGGCGCGACCGAAACCGCAGCCGCGAGCAAGTCTTGTCCCTGCTCTTTCGCAGCCATCGGCGGCAACGGCTTCTTGAAAATCGGGATAGCGCCATTGGTGACGAGATAGCCGGCGATGCCGACGCCGGCGACGATCAGATAGCGCGACGACTTGAGGCGAGAGAGGACGCTCATTGGGCAGCCTTCTTGGAACGAACAGGTTTAGATTTCAACGCTTTGGGCTGGGACGCCGCCGGCGCGTCGCTACACGCGGTTCCGACGTCGCCTTTGGAACGATCTTGCGGATTGAGCAGGCGGCTGATCATGGTCAACAGAGGGACGCGGATCTGGTCGAAATCGAAATCTGGATGCACCGCGCGCCGCCAGAACAGTCCCTCGCCGACCAGATGGAACAATCGGGCGACGTTCGCCGGCTCGATGCCGGGCGCTATCCGGCCGGTGTCGGCAAGGTGGGTGAACAATTTTTCGAAGCTCTGCAGACAGAACGCATCCACCGAACGATAGATTGCAGCGATGCTCGGGTTCCGCGTCGACTCGACCGCCATTTCAGCCACGAACAGCCGCTTGTGCGCCGGTTCTTCGACGAAGTAATGCGTTCCGAAGGTTTGCAGCGCCGTCAGAAAATCCGGCGCGGTCGACAGCGCCTCGAAGCGCTCGGTCAACTCTGCCCGGTCGCGGTTGCACAAACCCTCGATCAGCGCCTCTTTGCTGTCGAAATGCACGTACAGCGCGCCCGGACTGACATGCGCCTCACGGCAGATGTCGTGCATCGTCGTGCGATGAAATCCGGAGACCGCAAAGCATCGCTCGGCCACGTCCAGGATATGGTCGCGACGCAGCGCCTGCGTGGCTGGCTTGAGCTTCGGCATCCCGATTTTGGACCTTCGACAAAACGAACGCTCGTTTTCTTTGCTAGTTCGATGGCAAAATCAAGACACTTTGTGTTGCAACGCAAAAACCACCGATCACAGCTCCGTGATCGGTGGTTTTCCGCAGCATCAGTTGGTCAAGAAGGCAGCAGATGCCTCTTATTTCGTCTCTTCGGGCGCTCGATTGTAAACGTCGTCGCCGCGGACGATGTCGTCTTCGCCGAGATAGGTGCCGATCTGCACCTCGATGATTTCCAACGGCACCTTGCCGGGGTTTTCAAGGCGATGCCATTGCGTCGCGAAGATGTAGACGCTCTCGTTTTCGCGCACCAACTTCTCAAGCTCGCCGATGAAGATCTTGGCCGTGCCCTGCACCACGATCCAGTGTTCGGACCGGTGATGATGCATCTGCATTGACAGCTTGCCGCCGGGATTGACGTGCAGCAGCTTGACCTGAAACCGCGTGCCCATGTTGAGGCTCTCGTAGAAGCCCCACGGACGGTACGCGCGGATGTGATTTTCCTGCTCCTTGCGGCCCGCAGCCTTGAGCCGCTTGACGATCGTCGAGACATCCTGAGCCCGCGAACGATCTGCGACCAGCAAGGCGTCCGGCGTGTCGACGATAATCAGATCTTTGACGCCGATCGTCGCCACCAAGCTCTTGTCGGTGTGGACGTAGCAGTCGTGGGTGTCCTCGAGCAGCGTATCGCCGTTGACGTAGTTGCCGTGTTTGTCGCGCGGCGCCAGCTCCCATAGCGACGACCACGACCCCACGTCACTCCAGCCTACGTCGATCTGCAGCATCGCGGCCGTAGTGGTCTTTTCCATTACCGCGTAGTCGACCGAGATGTTCGGCGCCATCGCGAACGATTGCCGCTCGAGCCGAAGAAAACCGAGATCTTCCTCGGCCTTCACCAACGCTTGCTTGGCCGCATCCAGAACGCGCGGGTTGAGACGCGCCAATTCCTCCAGGAACGTGCGCGCATGCAGCACAAATATTCCCGAGTTCCAGAAATAATTGCCGTCAGCCACATAGCTCGCAGCCGTCGCCGCATCCGGCTTCTCGAAGAATGCGTCGACGTTGAACGCCGCGCCTTTAAAGCCTTCGAGGTCGGCGCCACGCCGGATATAGCCATAGCCGGTATGCGCTTCCGACGGCTTGATGCCGAACAGCACCAGCTTGCCGTTGGCTGCCACCTTTGCTGCGCGCCGCACTGCCTCGGCGAATTTCTCCGGCTCTTCGATCTGATGGTCCGAAGGCATGACCACGATGACGCCGTTGGGATTTTCGCTCGCGACTTCCAACGCCGCTACGGCGATTGCGGCAGCGGTGTTGCGGGCTACCGGCTCGAGCACGATCGCCTTGGTATCGACCTTGGCCTTTTCCAGCTCGGCCTTTACCAGGAACCGATGATCGTTGTTGCAGAGCACGATCGGACGCTGGAACCCTTGTTCCGGCGCCAGCCGCTTCAACGTGGCAGCCAGAAAGCTCGCGGCCTCGCCGTTGAAACTGATGAACTGCTTGGGGTACATCGCCCGCGACAGCGGCCACAGCCGGGTGCCCGAACCGCCGGAAAGAATGACCGGATAAATCGTTCCCGTGGACATGCAGGCCTCCCAAATCAGCGGTAACGACGACACTGGCGGGCACCGCGCCGTCAGGCACCAACGCTTCGAATCGACACGCAGACATCTACCAGCGTCGCTGACGGCTCACAATGAAAACTCAGCGTCGAGGCGAGCGGTGAGCCACCAAGCCCGCGCCGTACAACAGGTGTTGTTTAGGCCTGCGATGCCCGCGCCAACGCAAATATAGAACCGTTCCAAACTATTGAAATCAAAGTACTTTACTTGACTTCGTGCAGATTTGCACTATGCGGATGCATCCCTGACACGCTGCGATCCCGGAGGTCTACAATGACGACATATCGTTCGATCCTGACTGCCATTGCTTTCGGCACTGCGGTGTCCGCCTCGTCCAGCGTGACGTCGGCGCAAGCCGTCAAGCCGGTCGCCGCTCAGCCGGCGATCAAAGGCACGGCGTTGCTGAAGGAATTGCAAAAGGGCGGATACGTAATCTATTTCCGTCATTTCGAAACGGGAGCTGATTTCGCCGATCAAGTTACAGCCGACGTCAACAATTGCTGGTCGCAGCGGCAGGTCAACACCAACGGCTTCAACGACGCGCGGCGCGTCGGCAAATTTTTCAACGATCAACACATCCCCGTCGACCGCGTGGTCGCAAGTCCGTTCTGCCGCACTTGGCAATCTGCGGACCTAGCGTTCGGGCGGCACGAACTCGTCGAAGCGCTGAAAATTCTGCCGTCGAAGGACTACACGCCCGAACAGAACGCGGTCATGAAAGCCGGTGTCATGCCGTTCATCGCGGCACTGCCACCCGCCGGCACCAATACGGTCGTCATGGCGCACGACGCCAACCTGACGGCCGCCGGTGGCCCTTTGCTCGAGAAGCAAGGCGAAGCTGCCGTTCTGAAACCGGACGCGAACGCCGGGTTCACCGTGGTCGCCCGGCTGAAGCCGGACCAGTGGGCACGCCTGCTCAAGAAGTAATGCGCGACACGTTCTAGCGCGTGCGCTGCATCAGCTTTTCGCGCAGTGACTGACCGGGATTGGCGGCGGTAGCGGGGGAGCTCGGAGCCGCCGTGGATATTCCGCGCTGAGGTGCAGTGGAGGGCAGATCGCGGCGCAACTGCGGTGCGGCTGCGCGCGCCGCGCCCACGCCGGTCGCAGGTGGTTGTACTTGTGCTTGAGCTTGTGCTGGCGCGGCGGCCGTCGGTTGGTAGGCGTTCGGTGGGGCGACCATCGAGCGGCCGGTCGCCAGTGCATTCGGTGGCGTCTGATCGTCGCCAGTAATACCCATCGCATCGGCAAACATGCCGAGGTTGGCGGACAAATCCGATGATCCCGACGACGAAGCGCGCCAGCGCTCGACGACGCCTTCGATGAAACCTTCGTCCCCGATCGACTTCTGCCAGCGTTCCGAGAACCGCGCGGTCGAAGAGCGCGGCATGTTCGCTTTTTCAAGTTCATCGAAGCGGATGCGAACCGGCAGTGTCACGCCGTCACCGAAGGCGATGGCTTCTCGCTGGCCGAGAGCGGAGAGGAATTCCAGCAGCCCCGCGCCGGTGTCCGAAATCGCCGAGGTCACGATTTCCTGGTCGCGATCGTTGGACATGCGGAGCGCGAATACGGTGTTGCATTGCGAGAGAATGGTCGAATCGATCTCGGTCGGCCGTTGCGTGACGATGCAGAGCGACGCACCATACTTGCGCCCTTCCTTGGCGATCTTGGCGATCGCGCGCCGGCATGGTTCAAAGCCCAGCGCTGCGTTCGCCGGCACATATCTATGAGCCTCTTCGCAGACGATCGTGACGGGGACCTTGCCCTCGCTCCACAGAGCGAAATCAAATGTCATGCGGCAGATGACGGACACCACGACGTTGACGATCTCGTGCGGGATACCGGTCAATTCGATGATCGTGATGGGCTTGTCGTTGACGGGAACGCGGAAGATGCGCGACAGAATCTGCGCCATGCCGTCGTAGACCGTCAGCGATCCGAACATGAAGCCATAGCGCGGGTCTTGCGTAATGGTTTCGATGCGCAGCTTGATGTTGCGGTAAGGCGCGATGTCGCGCTTGTTTTCGAGCTTGCCCATGCGCTCGTCGATCAACGAGGTCAGATCCGAGATGCGATAGGGCACGGGTGTGTCGACGGTGTAGCGCGTTTCCCCGCCTGCGCTCCGGCGGAGGGTTGCGGGATCCTTGCGGCCTTCGCGCCCTTCGCGGCCGCTGCTATAGCGGGACTTGGCGATCGGTATCAGTTCCTGCAGCAGTTCGACTTCGTGCTTGCGATCGGCTGTATTGCCCAGCAAGACTTCGACGATCTCTTCGAATGTCAACAACCAGTACGGCAGTTGCATGTTGCGCGGATTGACGACTTCGCCCCATTCCGGAAACGCGGTGGCATACTCGTTGTGCGGATCGAGCAGTACCAGATGCGCGGCCGGATTCTCCTTCAGGATGGCGCGCAAAATCAAAGCGGTCGTGCACGATTTACCGGTGCCGGTGGTGCCCAGAATCGCGAAGTGCTTGCCCAGCAGATCGTCGACCTTGATCATCGCGGGGATCGAGCTGTCCTGACGGATGGAGCCGACGCGCACCGAACCGCGGGTGTCGCCGACGAACGCGATTTCCAACTCAGGTTTCGAGGCGACCCGCGCCCGGTCGCCTAGCGTCGGATAAACCGTCACGCCGCGATTGAACGATGCCGCCTTGCCATCCTTGGCCCGCCAGAGTTCGCCAACCAGCCCTACTTCCGCGATCCAGATCTCACTGTCGCCCTCGCGTTGGGCCGGCACGGGCGCGCTCAGGGCGGAGACGACCGCGAGCACAACCGTATTTGCGGTGTCGATGCCCAGGAGCGTGCCCATTTCCGGCCGCTGATGGGGAAGTAATTTTGTCGTATCGCTGGGGCGGTGGCCGTGATCGAGCAACACGATGGCCTTCGAGCCGGTGACCGAGACGATCCGCCCGATGCTCAAATCCGGCAACGCCTCAGCCACGTCGAAGTTTTGGTTCTGCTGCATGGATGCCTCGGTCAACGGACGAGTGGGCTTGTAAATTGGGACGGCGCGGCGACGACGGTGCTATTCGGATTGATGTCGGATTCGGGCGGCGGTGGCACGAAGCGCGGCAATCGAACGGAGACCGTCGTGCCTTTGCCTTTGACGCTGGAAATGCTCAGGGCGCCGCCATGCAAGTGCACGAGCGCCTCAGCGATGGGCAAGCCGAGCCCGGTTCCTTCGCGCCAGCGATTGTGACCAGCATCGACTTGTCCGAAGGGCGTGACGGCGACACGGATTTCGTCTTCCGACATGCCGACGCCGCTATCGCGGATTTCCACCAGCGTGCCTGCGGTTGGTTCAGCGGTCGCCGTGACGGCGACGAAGCCGCCGGCCGGCGTGAATTTGATCGCGTTGGTGACGAGGTTGGTGAACACTTGACGCAATTTGACGCCGTCGGCGCTCAGATCCGGCAGATCGGCGTCGATGACGCAGGTCAAGTTCACGTTGGCGTCCGACGCCATCAACTTGAGGCCGGCGACGCAGGGGCGCAGCACTTCGCCCACGTCCATTTCGCGGTTGTTGAGCTGGAATTTGCCGCTCTGAATTTTCGAGATGTCGAGAATGTCGTTGATGACGGCCAACAGGTGACCGGCGGCGTCTTTGATCAAGGTCGCGTATTCGACGTTGTCCTCGAGTTCGAGCATGCCCGGCTTTTGCTCGGCAATCAGCTTGGAGAAGCCGATGATCGAGTTCAGCGGCGTGCGCAACTCATGGCTCATGTTGGCAATGAATTCGGATTTAATGCGGCTGGCGAACTCGGCCTCGAGGCGCGCCGCATGTTCGGCAACGCGGGCACGGTTGCGCAATACCGCGTCGCCCATCAGCGACGCGTATTCCGACATCAGTGAATTCGCCCGCGACGAACCGATCGCACCGTTGAACATCTGCCGCCCCTGGCACGCCACAGCCTACGGCGCCCAAAGTGGACATTAAGTGGAGAGGGCTAATCCGCGGTTAAGATCAGCAACACAGACACATCTGAAGCAGTATCGCTGACTATTCACAGTATCGAGCCGAGGCATCCGCCCGTCACTGCCGGTTCGGCTCGAGTTGCGCATGGGAGTTCGCCTATCCATGCAACGCCGTGCAAGGCGGCGTCGGTCAATCGCTTTATGTGGCTGAGCGGTGAGCCGCTCAGCGACCCTCGGCCACGGGCGCGCCTTTGTCGTCGAGGAACGCGATGCGAATCATGTTGGTGGCTCCTGGCGAGCCGAGCGGCACGCCGGCCACGATGACGACGCCGTCGCCGGGTTTGGAGAAATCGTCGTCGTAGGCGATGCGGCAGGCCTTGCGCACCATGTCGGCCTGATTCTCCGGATCGCCCGAAAGTACGCAGTGTACGCCCCAGACGACAGCCAACCGCCGCGCCGTGGACAACACTGGTGACAATCCGATCACCGGCAAATTCGGCCGCTCACGTGCGACGCGCAAGGCCGTGGATCCGGTGGCGGTGTAGCAGATGATCGCCGACAGTTTCATGGCACCTGCAATCGCGTGGGTCGCAGCCGCGATAGCGTCGGCGCCGGTGGCTTGCGGCGGCGTGTGAGTTGCATGCACGATGGCATCGTAGGTCGGATCGTTTTCCACTTCGGTGGCGATGCGGCTCATCATGCCGATGGCTTCGAGCGGATACTGTCCGACCGCGCTTTCTGCCGACAGCATGATGGCATCGGCGCCGTCGAACACGGCGGTGGCCACGTCCGACACTTCGGCGCGCGTCGGCACCGGGGACGTGATCATGCTTTCCAGCATCTGAGTTGCCACCACCACGGGCTTGCCGGCAGCACGAGATTTTCGCGTGATGAGCTTCTGCAGGATCGGTACGCGCTCGACGGGCATTTCGACGCCCAGGTCGCCGCGCGCGACCATCAGCCCATCGGAGGCGGCGATCACGTCGTCGAGATCGGTGATCGCCGACGGCTTCTCGATCTTCGACATGATCGCTGCGTTACCGCCGATGATCTCACGCGCGGCGCGCACATCGTCGCCACGCTGCACGAAACTCAGCGCCACCCAGTCGACTCCGAGCCGCAGCGCAAAATCCAGGTCGACCTTGTCCTTCTCGGTCAACGCCTCGATCGGCAGGATGGTGTCGGGCATCGACACGCCCTTGCGGCTTCCCAGCGCGCCCGAGACAACCACGCGCGCGTCGATAATTCCGTTTTTCTTGCCGATCACCTGCATGCGGATCTTGCCGTCGTCGAGCAGCAGGTTGTGACCGGGTTCGATGGCTGCAAAGATCTGGGGATGCGGCAGGAAAGCACGCGTGGCGGTGCCGTCGGAGTCGTTCTGATCGAAGCGAAAGGTCGCGCCCTCGACCAGTTCGACCTTGCCGCCGGCCATGTCGCCGACGCGGAACTTGGGTCCTTGCAGATCGCACAGGATGCCGATGGGCCGGCCGAACTTCGCTTCCGTCGCCCTAATCGCCGCGTGCAGCTTTTTCGGGCCGTCGTGAGGCGGACGCGAATGGCTCATGTTGATGCGGAACACATCGACGCCGGCGTGGAACAGTTTCTCGATCATCTCGAGCGACGACGAGGCGGGGCCAAGCGTGGCCACGATTTTGACACGGCGGTTGCGTCGCATGATTTGTCTCCGCCGCAGCAGGCGGCATTGCGGCGGGTGTGCCCTTCATACCGGGCGGCCGCAGTTCTAAGATCAAAGGTGTGTGGTGTGTAGCGCCGCCGACCGTCGAAAGTCTATTCGGAACTCACGGATGCGGGCTCTGCGGCGTTGCTACATTTTTATGCGCGGACACTGCTCACTTGGCTTTGGCGGCGTCGCCGGGGTCCGTTAAACGGATGGTCCAGTCCTTGGCGTTCTCGCCCGTGTCGACCTCGAAAAAGCCGGTGCGATTGAAGCCTCGCTTCGGGCATTCCTGCACGCCCTTGATGGTGAACGATTTGTCGGCCGTGCACATGAACGACTGCCCCGCCCATTCGCCGCCCCGGTCGTAGTCGATGGCGTGCACGTAATAAAAGCGGCCGGACAACGCGCCTTTGTACACGGTCTCACACGTCTGAGCGGCGATGTTCCACCAGCCCTCCGTCGCCCAGCCGTCGGCCGAGGCGTCCTTGTAGCCGAGCGCCACCCCGATCCGCCCCGTCGTCGTGTTGCACAGACGCAGATCGGCTGCCGCCGGCGCGGACCAAGCAATGAGTGCAAGCATCACCAGCATCCACTGCGGTGCCGCGGTGCGGATCGTCTGAGGCCAGCCACACTCAAAATTGCCGGGCATGATCAGTTCGGGTCCAC